>JAQBOS010000467.1 GCA_028287925.1 Mucilaginibacter sp.
TATTCCGAACGCAGGCTCTTCACCGGGTTTGCAATTGCTGCTTTAACAGTTTGAAAGCTCGATGTAAATACTGCCGCCAGCAGCATACCGGCTCCGCTTATAGCAAAGATCCACCAGCTTATGGTTGTACGGTCGGCGAAACTTTGTATCCATTTATTCATAGCATACCATGCTATAGGGGTAACCAATATAAAAGCCAGCAGGATAAGCCAGATCAGTTCTGACGATAGTAACGTTACAATTTGAGCTACCGAAGCGCCAAGCACTTTCCGCACGCCAATTTCTTTGGTACGCTGATTGGTGGTATAAATGGCAAGACCCAGCAAACCAAGGCAGCTTATAAATATGGATAAACCCGTTGCCCAGTTTAACAGGGTTGATGTATGCTGCTCGCTGTCATAAAACTTAGCAATATTTTCATCAAAAAAGTGATACTCAAAATCATCGTCAGGGTAAATTTCCTTCCATGAACGTTCCATGCCTGCAATTGCTTTTTTCCAGTCGTTACCATCTTTTGTTTGTGGTTTTAAAGCAATATGAAATGTATTGTTTTTGTTATGAGCCGGATTTGTAAGAAAGGTCAACGGCTTAATTGGGGCATGTAATGATCGTTGGTAAAAATCAGCCATCACACCAACAATCGTCCACATTTTATCGTTTTGTTTTATCTGCTTCCCAATAGCATAAGCAGGGCTTTTAAAGCCCAGGATTTTGGCATAAGTTTGATTAATAAGAAATGCATGGTTGGTATCGCTCTTTTGGATATTGCGGCCTGCAAGTATCTTTATTTGAAAAAGCTTCAGGTAATTTTCATCGCCATATTTCTGCTGGACATCATTTTTAAACTCCTTTTTACCATCCTTATAGAGCATTTCGGTGGACATGGTGCTATTTGATGACGGCGCATCAGTGCCCATACTCACCATGTTTATCTGCGGTATTGCCCTTAGTTTGTCATAAAACACCTGGTTTCGGCTCAGCTTGCTGTTTTTCCAAGGTGCATGAATAATTACTATCGCATCCTTTTTAAAACCAAGGTCTTTGTGTAAAGCATAATATACCTGTTTACTAACCAGCACTGTAGCCATTATAAAAAACTGAGCTATAATAAACTGTGTAACCGTTAATGATTTACGCAGCCAGGCGTTACGTGTTTGGCTTTTACCAGTTTGCGCCTGGTTTTTAAGTACAAGAACAGGTTTGTATGACGATAGCATAATTGCCGGATAAAAACCTGATAAAATACTTACCACAAATGTTAAGATCACCAGGAATAAGATTAGATCAGGCTGGTGTAAAAAATCCGCTTTTATATCCTTTGAAATAAAATCGGAAAATAGTTTCAGAATAACCGGGGTTAACATAACGGATATTAGCACAGCAATTAACGTTATAATAAATGTTTCGCTTAAAAACTGAAAGATCAACTGCTTGCGGCTGCTGCCCAAAGTTTTACGGATCCCTATTTCTTTTGCCCTTTGCGATGCCTGTGCGGTGGTTAAATTGATAAAATTAATACAGCCCAATAGCAGCAGGAAAGCCCCCATAGCCAGCAAACCGTATAAGGTGATTTTATTAGCTATGTGCCCAAAATCAAAGGTTCCGTAATCTGAGTTAAAATGAAGATCACTTAAAGGCTGTAAACGAAACTCTTCCGTATTGCCTTTATCTTCTTTATGATTCTTTTTGAGCAGCTCATTTAGTTGCTTTTCAATATGGGAAATAGTTGTTTTTGGCGATAATTTCACAAATAGCTGGAAAGCAGAGTTGGTATCTCCCCACTCCTTTAGCGCTAATTGATCGCCCAGCGCTTTATTAGCGGTAGCTGTGCTGTATGATATAAAATCATGGAAAGTAAAATCGGTATTTTGTTCTATAGCCTGCACTATGCCCGTAACTGTGGTTTTTAATGTATCGTACGTAACCGTTTTGCCGATCATCTGGTTGAACGACAGCGCCGGAAAATACTTTTTGGCCTGTTTTGAGGTAAGCACCACCTGGTTCGGTGCGTCAAGCGCATTGGTTGACGATCCGGCCAGCCATTTATAGTCCAGAACTTTAAAATAGCGCTGGTCGGCCAGGATCACGTTATCCTGGTCTTTAAATCTTGTGGGCGTATTCCCTGCCCTCTCAATAAAAACACTTGGCTGGGATAAAGTAAAAAAAGGCGCGGTGACATCTATCCCGGTTACCTGTGTTTGGGCAGCCAAAGCCAGTGGTGCAGGTACACCGCTATTGTGCCCGGGTTCTCCTGAAAATGTAAAGTTGGTTACTATTCTATAAATGCGGTCACCATCTTTATGAAACTTATCAAACGTAAAATCAAAATGAACTATCAAATAAATAACCACAGCTGCGCTGATCCCAATAGATAGGCCAACAATGTTTATAAGGGTAAATAATTTATGCTTTCCAAAGCTTCTGAAAGCAATTTTAAAATAGTTTTTTATCATGGTGTTTGGTCATTAGTCATTGTGTCATTTCGCTGCGCTGTCATTAGTCATTGGTTTGCATCAGTCACTAATGACTAATGATCAATGACCAATGACTATTCCGAACGCAGGCTCTTCACCGGGTTTGCAATTGCTGCTTTTACCGTTTGAAAGCTCGAGGTAAATACGGCTGCTATTAGCATTCCGGCGCCGCTTGCTGCAAAGATCCACCAGCTCATCGGTGTTCTGTCGGCATAAGTTTCTATCCACTTGTTCATGGCATAGCATGCTATTGGCGTTACCAGGATAAATGCAAATAGTATCAGCAACACCAGTTCTGACGATAGTAAGGTTACAATTTGCGCCACCGAAGCGCCAAGCACTTTACGCACACCAATTTCTTTAGTCCGCTGGTTAGTTGTGTAGATGGCTAAGCCCAGTAAGCCCAGGCAGCTTATAAATATAGATAAGCCAGTTGCCCAGGTAAGCAATTTTGAAGTATGCTGCTCACCGGTATAAAATTTGGCTATTGATTCATCGTAAAAATGATAGTCAAAATCATCTTCGGGATAAACTTCTTTGTATTGCTTTTCCATTGTTGCAATGGCTTTCTTCCACTCGTTACCGCCTTCGGTTTGCGGTTTTAAGGCAATATGAAATGTACTTGTTTGATAGGTGTCTTTCCCAAAAAGAATAGCCAAAGGATTGATGGGCGACTGTAATGAACGCTCATAAAAATCGCCTACAACACCAACAATGGTCATTTTATGGTTTCCGTTAAACTTATCAATCTGCTTACCTATTGCATCATGCGGATTTTTGAAACCAAGGATCTTAGCATACTTGTTATTTATCAGAAACGCTGTTGCCGTATCACTTTTTTGTATGTTCCGGCCCGCAAGCAGTTTGATGTTGTATAATTTAATAAAATTTTCATCACCGCTTTTCAGCTCTACCCCGGTTTTGATCTCCTTTTTTCCGTCCATGTATACGGCCGCAGTGGTATTGGTACTTCCGGATGAAGGCGGCGCTCCGCCAATGCTTATCATCTCAACCTGTGGTATTGACCGCAGCTTGCCTAGTAATACCGTATTTTTGTCCATGTTACGGGTCTTATAGGGACTTTGGATATAAACAATGGCATCTTTTTTAAAGCCGAGGTCTTTATGCAATGCATAATAAATTTGCTTGCTAACCAAAACTGTAGCCATTATGAAAAACTGAGCTATAATAAATTGCGAAACTGTTAACGATTTACGGAGCCAGGCATTCCTGGTTTTGTGGCTATTACTTTGCGCCTGGTTTTTAAGTACTAAAACAGGTTTATATCCCGACAGCATAAGCGCAGGGTAAAAACCGGACAAAAAGCTTACAACGATAGTGAGCACTATAAGGAAAATGATAATATCGGGATGATGAACAAAATCCGCCTTAATACCCGGGGCTATGAAATCAGCAAATAGCTTTAAAATTACCGGGGCCAGCATCATCGAAATAATAACTGCAAACAAGGTAATTAAAAAGGTTTCGCTTAAAAACTGTATAATCAGCTGAATGCGGCTGCTGCCCATAGTTTTGCGGATGCCAATTTCCTTTGCCCTTTGGGTCGCTTGTGCCGTAGTTAAATTCACGAAATTTATGCATCCCAATAACAATAGGAACGCACCTATTACCAATAAACCATATAACGTGGTTTTATTAGCTGATGAGCTAAAATCAAAGGTTCCGTATTTTTCGCTAAAATGGATCTTGCCCAATGGCTCCAGGCCAAACGCGTGGGTGCTTCCCTTTTCTTCGGGTTTTGGAGGGCTGCTTTTCTTCAATATGGTATTTAATTGCTTTTCAACATTTGCCGCAGAAGCTGTTGGCGCTAACTTGATAAAGACTTCAAATGCCGAATTTGTACTTTCCCACTCATGTAACTGCAGTGAGTTACCCAATTCTTTATTTGCCAGGGCTGAGCTAAACGATATAAAATCATGAAAAGCGAAATCGGTATTTTCTGTTATTGTTTGTACAATACCGGTAACTGTCGTTTTTAATGTATCATAAGTGACAATCTTCCCAATCATCTGATCATATGATAACGATGGAAAATAAAGCTTTGCACGCTCAGATGTTAATACAACATGGTTGGGTGCATCTAATGCGTTGGTTGAAGAGCCGGCCAGCCACACATAGTTAAATATTTTAAAGTATGCCTGGTCTGCCAATACAATTTTATCCTGAGCCTTAAACCGGGTTGGAATATTTTTTTTACCGGCAATAAATACATCAGGCGATAGCGTATAAAGGGGGGCCGTCATTTCTACCCCCGTGGTCTGGCTTTTAATGGCTTCGGCTAAGGGGCCGCAAACACCGGAGGTATAGCTTGGGTTTCCCTGGAAGCTAAAATTACTTACAACCCTATAAATTCTGTCGCTATCCTTGTGGAATTTATCGAAAGTAAAATCGTAATAAACAATAAGATAAATCACTAACGCGGCACTAATGCCTATTGATAAACCGATAATATTTATCAGGGTAAACAACTTATGCTTCCTGAAACCTCTAAAGGCAATTTTAAAATAGTTTTTTATCATGATAGTTCAGTAGTTTATTTGTTCAATAGTTCATTAGTGTCTGGCGGTCTGAGTTTCCTAGCCGAAGCTATTTAACTGTAAACCGCTACTGTCCACAGCCTATACTATATTTCTCAGCAATTCAACTAACCTCTGATCTCCAGCCTCTAATCACTCGGAACGCAAACTATTCACAGGGTTTGCCAGCGCTGCCTTAATTGACTGAAAACTAATGGTAGCAAAAGCTATGATCAATGCTATTACACCGGCCATTGTCAGCACCCACCAGCTAATACTGATGCGGAATGCAAAGTCAAGTAGCCACGTGTTCATGGCATACCATGCTACAGGTATGGCTATCAGTGCAGAAATTATCACCAGCTTCAAAAAATCGTGCGATAACGTTGCAACTATTTGTGGCACGCTTGCACCCAGCACTTTGCGCAGGCCAATTTCCTTAACCCGCTGACCTATTGTAAAGGCTGATAGCCCTAATAATCCGAGGCAAGCTATAAAAATTGCTATGCACGAAAATATGGTGAACAATGTGCCCTGCTGTTCTTCTGCGTTATAGAGTTTAGCAAACTTATCGTCAAGAAAAGTAAATTCAAACGGCGTGTCTGGCTGATACTTTTTCCATACACTGCTTATCATAGCCAATGCCGTCTGCACATTGTGCCCGTCTACCTTGATAGAAAGCTTTCCGAAATAATCAAACCTGGGTAATTGAAAAAGCAGGGGGATTACTTTCTGGTGCAGCGATTCAAACTGCACGTCCTTAACAACGCCGATAACTTTGCCTTTTACGCCGCCGTAACTTATATCACGGCCAATCGCATTTTCGGCTGTTTTCCATTCCAGTTGTTTAACAGCTTCTTCGTTAATTATGTAGGCAGCTGTATCTGTTGGGTATGCTTTTGAAAATTCCCGTCCTGCAGCCATATGCATATCATAGGTGGAGTTGAAATCATAATCTGCCTGTACAAATTTAAGCTCAATTTTAACTTGTTGCATCGAACCGTTGTGCATTACCGCAGCATCTGATGCGCTTAAAATACGATCAGATGGAATGTAGCTGGATTTACCAATTTTCTTTATTGCAGGGTCTCTTAATAGGTCGGCTTTAAACGGTTCATATTGCTTAACAAAACCGGGGCCGTAGTCCATCGTAATTATGTTATCCTTAGCATAACCAAGGTTTTTGTTCTGCATGTATTGTAACTGCTGGTAAACTACGGCAGTTGCAACCATCAGTATTATTGAAATAGAGAATTGGGTAACAACCAGTGCTTTCCTGAACGAGATATTACCGGAGCCAACCTTAAATATTCCCTTAAGTATTTTAACGGGTACAAACGAAGACATAAACAAGGCCGGGTACGCCCCGCTTATCAGGCCAATTACAAATGGCAGAAAAAACAGCGGCAGCAGGACCATCCATTGAAGAAGCATATCTATTGAAAAGTTATTACCGGATATTTTATTGATAACCGGCGCAACCAGTATACTAATTGCAAATGCCAGCGCCAAAGCTATATAGGATATCAGGATTGATTCACTCAGGAACTGCCCGATAATTTCTTTTCGTTGTGCCCCTACCACCTTTCTTACGCCTATCTCTTTTGCCCTCAATATAGACCGTGCTGTCGACAGGTTCATGTAGTTAATGCACGCTATCAAAAGAATAAACAACGCGATAGCTGAAAATATATAGATCCTCTTTATATCTCCGTTTGGCTCTATTTCTGTATCAAGATGAGAGTAAAGGTGTATCTCGGCTAACTTTTGCAGGTCGAGCTTTGTAGCCTGGTGCGTTTTGGTATTACCGGGTAAATTATTTAAATGGACATATTTATCAAGAAACGCCGGAAGCTGCGATTCAATCCGGGCTACATTATAGTTTTCGGGAAAAAGCAAATAGGTGAAGAAGGAATTATGATTAAACCTGGTTGTCAGAGGTATTTGCCCGTATACACTGGTATCATTAAGGGTATTGAATGATAGCAGTAGCTGCGGATGGAAATGGGAATTTGGGGCAAGATCCTTAAAAATCCCGGTTACCTTAAACTCGCGCTTGTTGCCATTAAGCTGAATAGTTTTATTCATCGGATCGGCGCCGTTAAAATACTTTCTTGCCATGCTTTCAGTTAACATAACACTGTATGGGTCGGCGAGGGCTGTTTTAGCATCTCCTTTTAAAACCGGGATGCTAAAAACCGAGAACAGATTTTTTTCCGCATAAAAAGCTTCTTTTTCGTTAAAAAGCTTACTGCCATATTTTAGCGTAACCGACCCTGTGGGCCATAATCTTGTCATTTGCTCAATATCGGAGAAGGCATTTTTAAGCAATGGTCCGAAGGGGGGCGCTACCGAACCAGTATGAAGGCTCGCCGTTCCATCAGCAGCATAAAAAGTACGCGTTACGCGGTAAATGTTTTTGGCATTGGTGTTGAATAAATCGTAGCTTTTTTCATTAATAATGTACGAAAGGATGAGCAGGCAGCACGTTAAACCTACCGTAAGGCCGAAAATATTTATAAACGAAATAAATTTATTTCGCATAATATTACGGATGGTGCTTTTTAAATAGTTTCTTATCATGATATTTAGTCATTACGTCATTTCGCTGCGCTATCATTAGTCATTTCTCCTAATCGCTGGTCTCTAATCTCTAATCACTCGGAACGCAAGCTCTTAACCGGGTTTGCCAGGGCTGCTTTAATTGATTGAAAGCTGATAGTAACAAAAGCTATAATTAAAGCAAGTACAGCTGCCATGGCCAGTACCCACCAGCTTATATTGATCCGGAAAGCAAAATCACCTAAAAACCACTTGTTTATTGAAAAAAATGCTACCGGCAATGCAATTATTGCAGCTATAATTACAAGCTTCAAAAAGTCTTTTGACAGTTCGGTAACTATTTGTGAGATACTTGCACCTAATACCTTGCGTACGCCAATTTCTTTTACCCGTTGGCTTATGGTAAAGGCTGATAACCCAAACAAACCAAGGCAGGCAATAAATATAGCGATGCAGGAGAAAATGGTGAACAGGCTCCCCTGTTGCTGTTCACTGTTATAAAGCTGGCCAAACTTTTCGTCTAAAAAGGTGAACTCCAAAGGTGTTTCGGGCAGGTATTTGTGCCAGGTGTCCTGAATCGCCTGTATTGCAGCTTTTGTGTTGTTGCCATCTATCTTTATCGAGAGCTTGCCATAGTAGTTATTATGTGATGGTAAGCTGAATAAAAGCGGGATGATCTTTTGATGTAATGATTCAAAATGAAAATCTTTAACCACCCCAATTATTTTCCCTCTTACATTACCATAAACCATATCCTTCGCCAGTGCATTTTCAGCTGTTTTCCAGCCAAATTCCTTTACCGCTTCCTCGTTTATAATAAAGTTGTTGGTGTCGGTTGCAATGGCTTTTGAGAAATTCCGGCCTGCTGCCATTTGCATCCCATAAGTAGGAATAAAGCCAAAATCAGTGGTGATATATTTAAGGTCGATCTTAATTGCCTGCAGTGATCCTCCTTCAATGATCTTCGCATTCTGATCGTCCAATAACCGGCCGGATGGAATGCGCGACGAGATACCTAATTCTTTAATAGTAGCATTTCTTTTTAAATCCTCCTTAAAGGCATCATATTGTTTGTTCAGCGAATAAGGATAATCCATTGTTATAATATGGTCTTTATTAAAACCAAGCGCCAATTTTTGGATGTATTGAAGCTGCTGAAATACTACAGTTGTAGCTACAATTAAAATTATAGAAATTGAAAACTGTACAACCACAAGTACCTTTCTGAAAGAAATACCGCTGGAACCTGCTTTTACTATCCCTTTCAGAACTTTTACAGGTAAAAACGAAGACATGAAAACTGCCGGATAAATACCGCTTATTAAGCCGATAACAAAAGGCAGCAGCAATATTGGCAATAAAACATTCCAGTGTAACAGGCTGCCAAATGATAGAAACTGCCCCGAAAGCGTATTTATAAATGGAATTAATATAACAGTTAATATGCCGGCTAATATCAATGCCATCCAAGTAATTAATACTGATTCGCTTAAAAACTGGCTGATGATCTCCTTGCGTTGTGCACCTATTACCTTCCTGATCCCAATTTCTTTTGCCCTTAATGCCGACCTTGCAGTAGATAAATTCATGTAATTGATGCAGGCGATCAATAAAATAAACAGTGCGATAGCCGAGAATATAAGTACACGTTTGATATCGCCATTTTCTTCAATCTCATCATCCAGGTGCGATTTAAGGTGAATGTCTGTAAGATTTTCCAACTCAAGCTTGGTTACCTGGTGGGTTTTCAAGTTGCCGGGCATTCCCTTGAAATTGACGTATTTGTCCAGAAAATCAGGCAGTTGCGCCTTAATCCTTTCAACATTGTAATCCTTTGGAAAAAGCAGGTAGGTATAAAATGAGTTATTGCCATAATTGGTTTGCAGCTGCTTTTCACCATAAATTGCAGTATCCTTTAAAGTATTAAAAGACATTAATATTTCGGGATGCATATGCGAATTAGCCGGAAATGCCTTAAAAACACCGGTTACCTTAAAATCATGCTTTGGGTTAGCCAACAAAATTGATTTATTTATTGGATTTTCATCGCCAAAATATTTTTTAGCCATTTGTTCTGAGAGCATTATGCTGTAAGGGTTAACCAAACCATTTTTAGCATCACCTTTTACTATTGGCGTATTAAACAGGTCAAAAAAGTTCTCATCAGCAAAAACGGCATCCTTTTCATTAAAAAGCTTGTTGTTGTACTTTAAGGCAACTGTTCCGTTTGGCAGCATCCTAGTGATTTTCTTAATATCAGGAAATGCGTTTTGCAGCAGCGGGCCAAAAGGCGGGGCAACCGCACTCAGGTGCAGGTTTTCAACTCCCGGAGCAGTATAGAAAATCCGGGTAACCCTGTATATGTCTTTTGCGTTCTTGTTAAACTTATCATAGCTATACTCATTTATAATATAAGCCAAAATAAGCAGGCAGCAGGTTAACCCCACGGTTAAACCAAATATGTTAATGAAGGAAATAAACGGGTGCCTTTTGATATTCCGAAAAGCACTCCTCAAATAGTTTTTTATCATTTTATTTAGTAATTAGTCATTATGTCATTAGTCATTTCGCTACGCTGTCATTGGTCACTGGTCATTGGTCATTGGTTTTCATCGGTCACTAATGCCCAATGACTATTCCGAACGCAAACTCTTAACCGGGTTAGCAAAAGCGGCTTTAATAGATTGAAAACTGATAGTTACAAATGCTATTATCAGCGCTATAATGCCGGCTGCCGCAAATATCCACCAGCTCATATCGGTATGGAAAGCAAAATCAGCCAGCCATTTATGCATCGACCATCCGGCTACCGGGATTGCTATTACAGCCGAAATAAAAACCAATAGCAGGAAATCCTTCGATAGCACAAGTACAATTTGCTGCACGCTTGCGCCCAATATTTTGCGTACACCAATTTCCTTAACCCGCTGGGTAATGGTAAATGCTGATAAGCCGAACAGGCCTAAACAAGCGATAAATATAGCGATGCATGAGAATATGGTAAACAAACTGCCCTGTTGTTGTTCGCTGTTGTATAGTTGACGGAATTTATCATCTAAAAAGGTAAAATCGAAAGGAGCGTCGGGTAGATATTTATGCCAGGTGGCTTGCAGCGAACTCACTGCGGCTTGGACATTGCGACTATTTACCTTTACTGACATTACATGATAACCGTTGTTCGATGGCAATTGAAATAATAGCGGAGTAATTGCCTGGTGCAACGACTCGAAGTGAAAATCCCTAACGATGCCGATAATTTTGCCACGGGTATCCCCATATATAATATCCTTACCGATTGCATTTTGCGGAGTTTTCCAGCCCAGCGACCGTACCGCCGCCTCGTTTACAATAAAGTTATTGTTATCAGTTGGGAAATCTTTCGAGAAATTGCGTCCCGCGGCCATCTTCATACCATAAGTCGGGATAAAGTCGTAATCGGTGCTGATAAATTTCAGATCGCCTTTAATGGGTTTCATTACGCCATCTACCAAAACCGACCCGTTTTGGAAATCGAGCAAGCGCCCCGATGGAATACGCGATGATCGGGCAACCTCTTTTATCGCCGCGTTTTTCAGTAAATCTACTTTAAATGCGTCATATTGAGGATGTAGCTGTCCAACATACCCCATTGTTAAAACTGCGTCCTTACTGAAACCTAAATCGGTTTTTTGAATGTATTGCAGTTGGCGGTACACCACGGTAGTGGCTACTATCAGGATGATAGAAATAGAAAACTGCAAAACAACCAGCACCTTGCGGAATGACACGGCGCCTGAGCCGGTTTTAATAATACCTTTCAAAACCTTCACCGGTAAAAACGACGACATAAAAATGGCCGGGTAAATGCCGCTGATCAGCCCAATCACAAATGGCAGCGCCAATACAGGCACCAAAATTTGCCATTGCAACAGGCTATTGAACGCGAGATTGGTGTTTTCCAAATGATTGATCATGGGTAGCAGAAATGCCGTTGCTGCCATAGCCAGTGCCAGCGCAAACCAGGTGACCAATACAGATTCGCTTAAAAATTGGCTGATGATCTCCTTTCGTTGTGCCCCGATAACCTTGCGGATACCAATTTCCTTTGCCCTCAATACCGAACGCGCGGTGGACAGGTTCATGTAGTTGATGCAGGCTATCAGCAAAATAAACAGCGCTATAGCCGAAAATATATATACCCTTTTGATATCGCCGTTTTCTTCAAACTCATCATCCAGGTGTGAGCGCAGGTGTATGTCGGTGAGCTTTTCAAACGTAAGTTTGGTGCCATCGTGTGTTTTAGCGTTGCTGGCCATACCGCCAAGGTGTACGTATTTGTCCAGGAAATCAGGCAATTGGCTTTCAATCCTGTCGGTATTATAGTCCTTCGGAAAAAGCAGGTAGGTAAAAAAGGCATTACCACCAAAGTCGTTCGCTAAGTTGTTCGCACCATACATTGCCGGATCTTTTAAGGTGCTGAACGACATCAGTATGTCGGGGTGCATATGAGAGTTGGCAGGAAAAGCTTTAAATACACCGGTAACTTTAAAGTCGTGATTAATTTTACCCAGGAACATGTTGTCCAGAAATATGCCTTTGTTAATCGGGTCAGCATCGCCGAAATATTTTTTGGCCATGGCCTCGCTCAGCATAATGCTGTAAGGCTCTTTCAGCGCATTATTTCGGTCGCCTTCAACAACCGGTACCGTGAAAAAGTCGAAGAAATTCTCCTCGGCAAAGACGCTCGTCTCTTCGTTAAACAGCTTATTCTTATAGTGAAAGGCTGTAGTACGGATAGGCAAAACCCGTGTTATTTTTTTAATATCCGGAAATGCACTTTGCAGCAAAGGCCCGAATGGCGGCGCAATCGCGCTTAAATGCAGGCTCTCCACATTTTTACCGGAATAAAAAATGCGCGTCACCCTGCGGATGTCCTTCGCATTGGCATTAAATTTATCATAGCTGCGCTCATTAATAATATAGCTTAAAATAAGCAGGCAGCAGGTTAACCCTACGGTTAAACCAAATATGTTGATGAATGAGATAAAAGGATGCCTTTTGATATTCCTGAAAGTACTCCTCAAATAGTTCTTTATCATTTTATTTAGTCATTAGTCATTATGTCATTGGTCATTTCGCTGCGCTGTCATTGGTCATTGGTTTGCATCAGTCACTAATGACTAATGATCAATGACCAATGACTATTCCGAACGCAGGCTCTTAACCGGGTTAGCAAAAGCTGCTTTAACCGATTGAAAACTTATGGTTATCAGTGCTATCAGTATGGCTGATACGCCTGAAAGGACGAAGATCCACCAGCTGATGTTAACGCGATAAGCAAAATCCTGCAGCCATAAATGCATAAAATAATATGCTATTGGCGATGCTATGAATATTGCTATGATGACCAGTATCAAAAAATCTTTGCTCAACATGGATACAATACGAGCGGCACTTGCACCTAAAATTTTACGGATACCAATTTCTTTAAAGCGCTGCTGTGCCGTAAATGTTGCCAAACCAAACAGGCCCATGCACGAAATAAATATAGCGATAGACATGGCTATGTTCATCAGGCGGGCTGTTTTTTGCTCCTTTTCGTACAACCTGGCAATGGTTTGATCAAAAAAGGCGTACTCAAACTTATCATTAGGATAAATCTCATCCCACGCCTTTTTAATCTTTGCTATGGTATTCTTAAAATCATCAGCCTGTTTGCTCCGCGTGGTTAATTTTACGCTGACGGTTCGTTCGCCCTTTTTGAATGACGCCATAAAAAATGGGACGATCGGATCATGTAATGATTGTGAGTGAAAATCTTTTACAACACCTACTATAGGTGCTTTTCCATTGTTCATTCCTATCTCCACAATCTTTCCGATAGCATCCAGCGGCTTTGTAAAGCCTAATGCCTTGGCACAGGTTTCATTCACCAGGAATTCTTTTATTGTATCAGCGTGCATAAGATTTCGCCCCGCAACCAAATTAAGGCCGAATAAAGGCACATAATTTTCATCACTCATATCAAAAGAGGCATCTATTTTAGCTTTGTTGGCCGCATAACTTATATAAGTACCCATGTGCCCTTTGGCCGCCGGAGTTTGATGGTGCTGGCTAACCAGCTGTACACCCGGGATCTGTTTGACCTTTTCAGTAAAAACCCCAACCTGGTCAATCGGATTGCTATAAGCGGTGTGCATGGTAATAATGGCATCCTTTTTAAAACCCAGATCAGTATTTAGTACGTAATGGATCTGGTTGCCAATAACCAGCGTACCTATTATAAATACCAGCGATACGGTAAACTGAAATACAATAAGAACTTTGCGCAGGTAGCTTTTTTGATTAAGCGTTGTTGATCCCTGTCCTTTTAAGCTCAATACCGGTAGATAAGATGATAAGATCCTGGCCGGATAAAAGCCTGCAAGCAATGCGGTAATTATGGTGATAAGTAATAAAAATACAATTGTTGCCGGGTTGTATAAGTTTAAAGTAACGCCCTGTGGTATAATAGATTGCAAAGACGAAATAACCGGTCCCGTAATAAGCAGCGCTACAATAACCGCAACCGTAGTTATTAAAAACGTTTCGGTTAAAAACTGAACGGTCAGGTTTGATTTGCTGCTGCCCAATACCTTACGTACGCCAACTTCTTTAGCCCTGCGCAATGATTGTGCGGTTGAAAGGTTAATAAAATTAATAGCCGCAATAATTAAAATAAAGGCAGCGATGCCCATAAGCGCATAAAGTGTAGGCAAATGCGCCTGCCGCGAATAAGCATCGTTAAAAGCAGCGTTAAAATGGATGTCGGCAAGGGGCTGCAATGATAATGAAGCTTTGCTACCCGGCCCCGTTTTAATATGGCTTTTTACAAACGCCGGAAACTGTTTTTCTACCTGCGCCGGTGTAACTCCTTTTGCCAATTTCACAAAGCCTTGTGTGTTATAATCCCAAAAGCTC
>JAQBOS010000484.1 GCA_028287925.1 Mucilaginibacter sp.
CAGCTTTGTTATCCGCTGCGCTACCGCCAGCGATGCTTCCTGCTGATTGCCATATACCGTTACAGGCAGCTTCTCGTAACGCGTCTCTTCTAGTAAATTTAATCTCGCCATTGGGTTTTGAGGTTGGGTTTTAGTTTAACAAGGGGCGAATAAAAATGCACTACAAAGAAAATCCCCGCCGGGGCGAGGATTTATTCAAACCAATTTAACTATAATTTCCCTTACCGACATAAGGTTGATGTAAAGTTCATTTTTTAGAGTGCAATGCATTATTCAATACAAACTTAATAAAATTATTTTTACAATTGCAACACTTATTAAATTATTTTAATAAGTGTTTTTCACACTATTATTAGTGCCCGTATTTTAGCTTGTTTTAATAAGGTTTTATCCTGTTTCTGTAACAGTGTTAACACTAATAGTATATTATTGATTATCTTACTAAATTAGCTACTTAAACTGACCGAGCTAATGAAAAAACTGCTACTCCTATTCGTGGCCGCATTTTGCGTTTTTGCTGCAAATGCCCAACCACCCAAAGACACCGTCTACATCAGGAATCATTACACTAAAATGGAAAAGTATATTACCATGCGCGATGGTAAACAATTGTTCACTTCCATTTACTTACCTAAGGATCAATCTAAGAAATATCCTATCCTGATGACCCGTACACCTTATACAGTATCGCCCTATGGCGAAAATAATTACAGGAAGTCATTGGGGCAAAATTCCCTGTTACTGGAAGAAGGCTTCATTTTTGTTTACCAGGATGTACGCGGCAAATGGATGAGCGAGGGTGATTTTATTGATGTGCGCCCAAATATCGACAATAAAAAAGGCAAACAACAGGTTGACGAAAGCTCGGATACTTATGATACTATTGACTGGCTGGTAAAAAACCTGCCCAATAATAATGGCAAAGTGGGTATCGAGGGAATCTCCTATCCTGGTTTCTATTCAACCGCATCATTACCCAATGCGCATCCGGCGCTTAAAGCCGTATCGCCCCAGGCCCCGGTTACCGACTGGTTTATTGGCGATGACTTTCATCATAACGGCGCCTTATTTATAATGGATGCTTTTTCATTTATCACCAGCTTTGGCGTACCACGCCCAAAACCGATTATCCCGGCGCAATTTAAAACTGCTATAAAGTTTAAATATGCCGACAACTATAAGTTCTACCTTAACCTGGGCGCTTTACCAAATTATAAAAAGTATTATTTCGGTGATTCGGTTAAGTTTTGGAACAATATGATGGCGCATCCAAACTACGACAGCTTTTGGAAGGACATGAACATTCGTCCGCATTTAAAGAATCTTACGCCTGCAACAATGGTAGTTGGCGGTTTTTTTGATGCCGAGGATTGTTTTGGCGCTTTACACGTATTTGACGCGATTGAAAAACAAAACCCCGCAAATCACAAAAACATATTGGTTATGGGTCCATGGTTTCATGGTGGGTGGGAGAGCGTTGATATCCAGCATTTCGGCGACCAGGATTTTGGCTCGAACACCAGCAAATGGTTCCGCGAGAATTTAGAATTGCCTTTCTTTAAATATTACCTGAAAGGCGAAGGAGAGACGGACCTGCCAAAAGCGGCTATCTTTATTTCGGGCAGCAACGAATGGAAAAAATTCAGCAAATGGCCGCCTGAAAATTCAACCGAAAAAACTTTATACTTTCATGCAAATGGCAAACTATCATTTGATGCGCCAACAGGAAATGAAAATTTTGATGAGTATGTAAGCGACCCAAATAGTCCGGTGCCATACCAGGATGGTGTACAATCCCATCGCACCAGGGAGTACATGCTGGACGATCAGCGTTTTGCAGGCCGCAGACCCGATGTAAAGGTTTACCAGACAGATACCTTAACCAATGACATTACCTTAACCGGCCCTGTAGTTGCCGATCTGTTCTCGTCTATCAGCACTACTGATGCCGATTACGTGGTGAAGCTGATTGATGTTTTCCCGGATAATTATCCAAACCCAACACCCAACCCTAAAAACGTGACCATGGCCGGCTATGAAATGCTGGTTAGGGGCGAGATCTTCAGGGGGAAATTCCGCAACTCGTTTGAAAAGCCGGAACCGTTTGTGCCGGGTAAAGTAACCGAGGTTAAATATAACCTGCCTGATGTTGGCCATACCTTCAGAAAAGGGCATCGCATTATGATCCAGGTACAAAGCTCATGGTTCCCGCTGGCTGATAGAAATCCGCAGCAATTTGAGGATATTAACCAGGCAAAAGATTCGGACTTTCAGAAATCGACTATCAGGATCTATCATGACGCAAAGAATAAATCAAGCGTTACGGTTACTGTGTTACAGTAATGATTTCACCGATTGTTAAATGATTACACCGATTTATAAAAGATTTACATTGATTAAATATAAATGAAACTACACAGATCATTAATTATATGCGCCCTGGGTTTAATTTCCTTTGGCGCAAACGCCCAGCTTGGCGTAAAGAAAGAAACTTTTACCCGGGCCGATTCATTGCGCGGCTATTTGTCGCCTTTGCGTACCTGCTATGATATCAACTATTACCACCTTGATGTTAAGTTTGATATCGAAAATAAATTCATCAGCGGCAGCAACCTGTTTAAATTTACAGCTACCGAAGATTTTACCAAATTACAGTTCGACCTGTTTGCCAATTTAAAGGTTGAAAAAGTGGTTTACAAAGGGAGGGAACTACCCTTTACCCGCGAGTTTAATGCCGTATTTGTAACATTCCCTGCTACCATAGCCAAAGGCAGCAAGGATGAATTTACCGTATTTTATTCGGGCAACCCAACTATAGCCAAACGGGCTCCATGGGATGGCGGGATAGTTTTCTCGAAAGATTCATTAGGCAACCCATGGGTGGCTACAGCTTGCCAGGGTATTGGTGCAAGCATCTGGTGGCCCAATAAAGACCAGCAGGCTGATGAGGTCGACAGTGCTTTGATTAGCATCAGCGTACCAAAAGGATTAACAGACGCATCAAACGGCCGACTGCGCAAAGTAACCGATCTGAAAAATGGTTATACCCGGTTCGATTGGTTTGTGGCGAACCCCATTAACAACTATGACATTGAAGCCAACATTGGCAAATATTCGCACATCAGCGACAGCTATGATGGCGAAAAGGGTAAATTAACTTTAGACTATTGGGTTTTAAGTTATAATGTTGATAAAGCTAAAAAGCAATTCGGCGAAAATGTGAAGGATATGATCAAAGCGTTTGAGCATTGGTTTGGCCCTTACCCTTTTTATGAAGATGGTTATAAGCTGATTGAAACCCCGCACCTGGGCATGGAGCACCAAAGCGGAACAGCTTATGGCAATCATTATCAGAATGGTTATTTAGGGCGTGACCTTTCAGGTACCGGCTGGGGGTTAAAATGGGATTTTATTGTGGTTCACGAAAGCGGGCATGAGTGGTTTGGCAATAACATCACCTCAAAAGATCTTGCCGATATGTGGATCCACGAAAGCTTTACCAATTACTCTGAATCTTTATTTATTGAGCAGCGTTACGGCAAACAGGCCGGACAGGAATATGTACACGGCACACGTTTCGCCATTCAAAACGACTCGCCGATACTTGGTGTTTATAATGTGAACAAAGAAGGTTCAGGCGATATGTATTATAAGGGCGGCAATATGCTGAA
>JAQBOS010000492.1 GCA_028287925.1 Mucilaginibacter sp.
AAGATTTAAAAAAGGCGTGGGAATGTGCGATTCCCCTCTTGAGAGGGGTGGAGGGGTGTGTCCTTTGCTGGGTATTAACTACGTATTTTGTAGTATTACCTGGCGGCGAACACACCCCGCCACTACACTGTCCAACGCTCGCCCCTCTCAAGAGGGGAATAAAAAAATCTTCCGAACACCCATGGTGACAACACCAACAAGGGCGTGAGAGTTGAAATAATGCCTTTCCTACTCCTTATGCACATCCTTAAACTTCAGCATGTCTGCCAGCTTAAGCTCTTTGTCGGTATCAAAACCGCATGATGTGGTAAATTCTTTGGGGTTGCTATAAGTGCCGAATAACATATCCCACCAAACTATATCGCCGTAATTGCTGGTATGTTTTTCGTATTCATGATGAATGCGGTGCATTTCGGGCCTCTGAAAAATATAGCCGATCCATTTGGGGGTTTTAATATTGGTGTGATAAAAGAACTCGCCGAGGGCAGTGCATAAAGTGTAGATTGCCCCCGCTTCCGGATTTAAGCCCAGCAAAGTATAAACCAGCAGGCTGCCAATGATGGAATTGACGGTCATCTCCAAAGGATGCTTGTAAAATGAAGTTATTACCTCAATCCGCTGTGCGCTGTGATGGATCTGGTGAAAATGACGCCACAGGTAATCATTTTCATGGCGCCACCTGTGCCACCAGTAAAAAATAAAGGTTGCTATGAAGTAGGCCAGCACGCCGCCCAGCCAGTTTGGCACATGCTGCGATAATTTAAAAACAGACCAGGCCGACAACCACTTTTCCCAGCTATAGCCGGCAGCGACAACAACAAGCAATTGAATAAAATTTACGGCAAGTACTCTTATTGTCCATGTGGGTACTTGAGGCAGTTTCCATCCGGGTGAAAGTTTCTCAACCAGGAAACAGATAGCGAAGCAGGATAAAATAATGATGAGCATGATTTTCTTTTTTTGTTTAATCAAATCTCGCTGCCAAGGGATGCAATAAGTTTTGACTAAAGTCAAAAAGAGTTAATGCTTCGCTCTTATCCTGCTCAATGTTTCCTGTTTGACGCTTAAATAGGAAGCGATTTGCCCCAGGGATGCTTTTTGCAAGATGCCGGGATAATCTGCAAGCAGCTTTTCATAGCGTTGTTTTGCGGTTAATGTTTGCAGGTTGATGGCTCTTTCTTCACTGCGGATATAATATTGCTCGGTAATTATCCTGCCGGTAAGGTTAAACTCCGGGTGCTGTTTATAAAGTGATTGCAGCTGATCCCAATTGATAGATTGCAAGGTGCAATCTTCCAGCACCTCAATGTTTTCAAATGATGGCTTCCTTGAAAAAAAGCTGTAAACGGAGATAATAAACTCGCCTTCGCCCATAAACCAGGTAGAAAACTCGCTGTTGCCTTTATGATAATATGCCCGGATAAATCCCTTTTTTATGAAATAGATGCGTTGAGATACCTGACCCTCTTTCAGCAAAATACTTTTCCGCGGAAAGTGTTCTTCTATTAAATGGCCTTTTATCTGATCCTGCAGGCTTTCTGATAATATTGCAATGCTGTTAAGGGTGTTTAATAGGTTGGCGGTTTCCATATAGGTGTTTAAATTAAATCATTGAGGCCATATTTTTTAATTTTTATTAAAGAAATATCCCGAACATTATCAAAGATGGAATTTTAATGATCTTATGAAATTTTAATTGTCAATTTGTTGAAAATGCCAAATTTTAACTCAATATTACATTAAATTTACATACGGCTTCGCCATAACCTAAATAAACCAGGGAGAGATATAATTATGAGAAGGAACGTTTTATTTATTTCATTTATTTTGCCGTTGGTTTTCGGAAGTTGCGCCATGATGCAGTCAATTGTAAAATCAACGTTCCCTTATACCACTACGGTTACCATCCCTCAATCATCAAAAACAGGCGAGGAGCTTTCAGTAACGGGCATGGCCACCAGTTTTGATCAGGATTTCAGGAAAGATGGAAATAACGGCGCCAAAATAAGCGAGGTGCGGATGGTATCAGCCAGGCTGGAATCAAAAGACCCCTCCGATTTTAATATAGGTAATTTATCGTTAATAAAGGTTTATATGGCAAAGGCGGATGGCAGCGAAGAGGTTTTGATAGCTTCGCGCACAGACATAACCGCCGGGGTTGGCAACGGCCTGGTTTTGGATATTGATAATTCTACCTTTTTAGATCAGCGGATGCGCGAGTCGCAGGTAAGGATAAAAATGGTTTACAAGCTGCGCAACCATATCAGTACCGATGCCAGCCTGCACCTGGTTTTGGGGCTTGGTGCTTATCCGGCGAATTAGTCTTAAGTCAATAGCCTTGAGTTCTAAGTCAGAAAAAACAAACCTTGACTTAATTTACTTTAATAATTTATTATCACTATCCGGGAAAATCAATATCGGCTCATATTTACGCGCCACATCAACTTCCATGTAAGCATATGACATAATGATCACAATATCGCCCACCTGTGCCAGCCGGGCTGTTGCACCGTTTAAGCAGATAGTGCCGGTTCCGCGTTCACCGCGGATAACGTAGGTTTCAAAGCGGGCGCCGTTGTTATTATTTACAATCTGCACCTTTTCATTAGCTATAATATTAGCCGCATCCATCAAATCTTCATCAATAGTAATACTGCCAACATAGTTCAATTCGGCCTGTGTTACCTTTGCACGGTGAAGCTTGGATTTTAATACTTCAATTATCATGGGGCAAAGGTAGAGAAAAATATTAGTTCATAGTTGATGGTTCATAGTTCATGGCGATGGGTTGACAAAGAGGAACAGCTCATGGGCATTTTTAGCCTTTTGCTAAATGATAAGATGTTATCAAGTCACTTCGCAAACTATCGCTACATCTTTCTTGCTATGAACCATGAACTATGATCCATGAACGACATCAACTATGAACTAAAAAATATTTGGATATTAAAACTTAAATCACTTATCTTCGTTTTATACAAAAAGCAAGACTATGTAGGCGTGGCCGATATAGTCTTGTTTGTTTTTTAAAAGAACGCCATTGCGTCCTTCTTAAAACAGAAGGGCGGTTTTTTTTTGGCGACCATAGAACTTAATATTATTAAAAATTTAATTTGTGCGTTATGGCAGAGGTAGCATATTATACCAAAGAAGGTTTAGAAAATTTAAAGAACGAGTTACACCAGTTAAAAACTACGGGCCGAACCAATATCAGTAAAGCAATTGCAGAGGCCAGAGACAAAGGTGACCTGTCTGAAAATGCGGAATACGATGCGGCGAAAGAGGCGCAGGGACTACATGAGGCAAAAATTTCAAAAATGGGCGAAATGCTGGCAAATGCCCGCCTGCTTGATGAATCGAAATTGGATGCTTCAAAAGTGCTGGCATTATCAATTGTTAAAATAAAGAATGTAAAAAACGGTGCTGTTATGAGCTACCAGCTGGTATCAGAAAATGAGGCCGACCTTAAATCGGGTAAAATTTCGGTAGCATCGCCTATTGCCAAGGGATTATTGGGCAAAAAGGTTGGCGAAACTATTGAAATAACCGTACCCGCCGGTAATATGGAATTTGAAATAATGGAGATTTCGAGGTAATTTCGGATGTCGGAATTTTTCACTGTTGTTTGTTTTTCAATGGTGTTCAAGAAGGCTTCGCCGTTTCGATGTCGGATTTTAAAAAAAAAGAAAACCCGGTGGCTGTGTCATCACAGCCACCCTGCGCTAACGGGGGTAAAGGACCAACCCAATCAACTTAATTAACCCAATCAACTCAACATGACCATCTTCTCAAAAATAATATCAGGTGAGATCCCGGCTTATAAAGTAGCCGAAACTATTGATTTTTTGGCATTCCTGGATATTAGCCCGCTTGCCGAAGGGCATGTGCTGGTGATCCCCAAGCAGGAAGTTGATTACCTGTTCGATCTTGATGATGATGTGTACGCGGGCCTGCAGATCTTTGCAAAAATTGTTGCTGGCGGCATTAAAAAAGCCATTCCCTGTATAAAGGTTGGGGTAGCCGTTATCGGCCTCGAAGTGCCGCATGCGCATATCCACCTGATCCCGATGAACAGGGTTGACGACATGAATTTTTCCCGTCCAAAACTCTCCTTTACGCCGGAGCAACTGGAAGCCACAATGGATAAGATAAGAGAAGCATTAAAACAAGACTGAGCCCATACGTTATTGCAGTGACGTGATGGAGAATCTGGAGTTACTTAGTCTCTTTAGCCCCAATAATAACCCAACGGTTAACCGTATTACCCGGAGCTTCAATACAAACTTTGTAAAATGCCGATGGTACATCTTTAACTGATACCAGGGCATGTTGTGCGTTTACGGGCACTTCGGCTAACAGTTTATATTTATCCGGCCTGCCGTCTTTATAATTATTGGTGGCGGCTACCCAGATCTTTGCTTTACCTTTTTGATCAAGCGCTTTCCATGATACATCAAGCATTCCCTGCACATAAGTTGCCTGCGGAACGGCAACCGATACCGGGCCAATAAGCGATGTGCCGTCTGCCTCGCGCAATTGTTCAGCCGGTACTTTGATGTTCATGAATTTTATGATAGATGGCGTAATATCAATAATGCCCGGCGTATAATACTGTGCGTAGCTGTTAAGCGGGTGGTAGCTGGTAACCATCCAGGTATTACGTTGCCTTGCCGATTGGCCGCCATGGTTCTTCCCGTTTTCCTCGCTTCTGCCATGATCGGTTGTTACAAATATTACCCAATCTTCGTTAAAATGTTTTTGGCGGTATTGGATAGCTTCCCAGATCCGGCCAACCTGGCTATCCATTTTTTCAATGGCATCGTAATATTGCGGACTGTCGCCATATTTGTGCCCCATATCATCGGTGTATTCCAAATAAACCCAGTTCAGGTCAGGGCCCTTATCTTTAACACAGCTTGCAGCTGCATTAGCTACCTGCTCATCTATCAGGTGCATATAATTACCGGCTTTATCATGCGGAAATTTAGTAGTATCCAGCTCATAGCCGTCAAAGGCATAATCAACTTTATAATTTCCGGTTTCCGGGCCTTCGCCAACCAATTTAGTGCGGTTATCGGTCCAGCTGGAAAATATGGCTGTCTTTTTCGCAGGATCAGCGTTTTTAACCATCCGGAATATAGTCCAATAATTATAATCAGGCGCCTTTATATCATTACCCCAAACGTTGTGCTTATTTACCCAGGTGCTGGTAAGTAAACTATTATAGCCATTGGCAGATATGGTGGGTGTTTGTGAATACCCTCCCTTCTCGCCACCCACATAAGCCCGAAGGTACTGGCCCTGTGCCGCTATTGCTTTCAAATTTGGCGTGTTTAATTTTTCTATCACATCGGCAGGGATCCCGTCGGCTATTATAAATAAGGCTTTCTTAGTTCTGTTTTGTGAAAATCCGCTGGTAGCGATCATCAGTAATGGTAATAACAACCATTTTACTTTATTCATACTATACAATGTTTAACGCGGCTAAATTAAGAGCTTGAGCAAATGTAAATATTAACAGGATGTTATTTTATTAAGAGAGGAGGGTGAAAGTGAAAAGATTTTTCTGCCCTTTTTATTGATTGCAGAAGAGAGGCGGGTAGAGCAAAGCAATGACCGGGTGAGTAAAATCTGCGCGCGATATTAACGCCAATGCATAACATTAAGGCTCTTATGTTTCCTGTGGCTTGTTATTATTTCCTTAAAGCTTCTTTATTGCTTCCGTTACATGCGCCAAATGGTGCTTGCTATGCCAGGCGTATAAAGCAAGGGCCTTTTTTAGCTGCATGGTTTCGCCTGATGCGGGGTGTAAAAAAGTACGGGTCCATTCATCTTCGGTAAAGCTTTCAAGCAGGGCAACCCAATGCAGGTGCAAGCCTTCAAGTAATTTCAATGATGGTTCAACGGGCAGGCGATAGTCTGGCAACAACGCCCAATCGGCTTCTTCGTATGGTTTTATTACAGGGTTTTCTTCGGTTAATGCCCATTTAAAACGCATTAAGCAGTTCATATGGCTATCGGCAACATGGTGAACTACCTGCCGTAAACTCCATCCGCCGGTACGGTATTGGATATCAAGCTGTTTTTCATTCAGGTTGATGATTGCCTGGCGCAATCTTCCCGGAAATTCTTTTATAGTAGTGGTCCACTTACGGAGGTCTTCAGTAGTGTAGGATACCGGGGCCCTGAATTTCCCGATCGGATATTTTATTTCTTCGTCTGTCATTGGTCTTAAAAAAAAAATTAAATTAGGTATATTTTTAATCTTCAACAAGGTTTTGCCCTAATTTAGCGTTTTGTACAAGTTATTTACACCCCTATGATAAAACGGCTCGTCATTTTATTGTTCCTTTTTAATTGCTCTTTTCTTTATGCACAAACCATTAAAACCGATGTACTTGTTGTTGGCAGCAGCGCCAGCGGGATTGCCGCAGCTATTCAGTGCAGCCGCAGTAAAGTAAAAACGGTGCTGGCTGATGATGGCTTTAAGGTAGGTGGTGGCACAATTGAAGGCCAGAAACTTGTTTTGGATGCCGGTAACAATATCCGGTCAGGCATTTGGGGCGAATTCCGCAAACATGTACAGGAGCTTTACAGCAAAACAGCCGGGTATGATACCGCACAAAATGCTATCTTAAAATTTGAGCCTGGCGCAGGAACATCCATCCTAAACAAAATCACCGATACTGTAAAAAACCTCACCGTGTACCAAAGCGCCCTGTTCAGCGCAATTAAAAAGGATGGCGACCGCTGGGAAGTAAGCCTTACACAAAACGGGAAAACCATTACAGTTAAAGCAAGGGTTGTTATTGATGCCACAGAAGCCGGGACCGTTGCCACAAAAGCAGGTGCCAAATTTTATGAAAGTTTTGACAATCATACAGATAACAGCAGCACAAAACTATACCGGACATCAATTGCCACAGGCGAGGCCTTACCCGGACAGTTGTATAATGATGTCAATTCTCCAAAAAGCAATTATCCGCAATACCCTGCATTTTGCATCCCTGTAAACGCGGTACTGGTAAAGGATGCGGATAATATATTGGTTACAGAAAAGGCGCTTCCCGGCGATAAAAACATCCAGTATTTACCCCTGCAGCTTCAGCTGGGGCAGGGGGTTGGCACCGTGGCTGCATTTTGCGCCTTTTTTAAAACCACTACCAAACACTTAAACGTAAGAATAATACAAGGCGAACTTTTGGACTTTAAAGGATACCTGTTGCCTTTTACTGATCTCAGTCAAAATGATGTTGCATGGCGTGCCGTTCAGCAGGTTTGTGCTACCGGTATGTTGCGGGGCAGGCGGCAAAATGCAGCTTTTGTTTTTATGCCCGATTCAGCCGTTACCACCGCCGAAGTAAAACCTGTTTTAACGGAGACCTACACCCGGGCCTTTTTATGGTTCAATAAAGAAAAACCGGGCGATAAATTTACTGTTGGCAACACTATATCATTCATCAGCGATTATACCTTAACCGAGCTACAGCTATTGACCAGGAGCATGCAAAAAGCATGGAAAACGCAATATAAATTCAAATCGGATTTTGATATAAACCGCCCCATCTCGCGTATAGAATTTGCTGTATTGGCAAATCGCTTTTTAAACCCTTTTGCGAGAACGGTGGATTTGGCGGGGAGATTGGTGAATTGATTTTATAAAAGGCAACAAGCCCATTTTGTCATTGCGAGCGCAGCGTGGCAACCGCACGCATGCTAAGCGGCCAGGCAAGTTCTACACTTTTCTGTTCGCTCTGTAAAGTACGCGATTGCCACGCTGCGCTCGCAATGACAAGTGGTTCAATTATGTACCACCGGTACAAACTCCGGCAGTTCACTTAGCAACCCCTGCTGCTCAAATACAACCTGGAGTGCTATCTTTTTATCTGTTAATTGCTCCGCAGGAAGTTGGGCTTTTTCCAAAGCCGCCATCACCGGTGCCGGGTCAAAATCAAATACTACGTTCCGGTTTTGCTGATCAATTGCGGTATGGATTGATGCCAGCTCATACTCCATTATCTTTTCCAGGTAAGGAATCTTAAAATTATTTGCGATGATATAAGCCGAAAACTGCTCTGCCAAAACAACCGGCAGCAATTCGGGGAAGGCGTTATTGAAGAAATCGTTTATATAAATATTAAAAATATCCTCCCCAACAGAAAGTCTTAATAAGCGGGTAGTAAGCTTTAACATAGAGATCAGTAGCGATCCCCGGAAATGGAAAACAAGATCTTTAACTATGGCTATCCCTTTATCCTGAAGCAGTTCGTCAGCCAGTGCATTCTCCGGGTTTCTGCCTAAAATCAAATTTCCAACCGTATGCTCCCATTCCTTTACCGGGATACTTTCATCAAAAACATGGTCCTCACTTCTAAGTGGCACTCTCCAGGCTTTGTGATGACTTCCCTTTTTATCCCAGATCCGGCGCATTTTCACCAATTGATTTCTTATCTCGGCTTCGGGCACCTTCATAAAATAGTCGGGTGTAATCTCAAACATCAGGGCCTTCAAATTTGGCAGTTTGCCAACCACATATTCAAGTATTCCCATCAATTCATCGTCACTTGCGCCGCTATGTGCATCAAGGTAATAGTCTTTATAATAAATGCCGCTGGCTACATGAAGCTCAATAACGCGTTCGTAATCCAGGTATTCTAAAAACTCTTTTACGCTTTGTCTGCCGTTTCTTTGATTAGTAAGAATATTGTGGAGATCAAGCAGGATATGGCAATCGGCCGCCTCGGCAACCCGGCTTACAAACAAGCCATCGGGGATTTCATTTCTGCGGGGTTGCAGGTAATTAACACCGGTTTCAAAAGCAAAAGGCCGGTTCATCTGCGCCCGGTAATTCTGAATATTGGCCACAGCGGTTTTTATACTTTCGGTATTTTGTACCGGCGGAAGCAAAAAGCCTGCATTTACATCGCGGCCGTCTTCTTTAAAAAAATTAAAGCTCAGGTGTTCGCTAACCCATTTTGGGTTCAGTTCTGCCGCTTGTTGGCGCAGGGTATTAAAATGTTCAGGCGGGGGTAAAAATGTGCCGCCAACAGGGTAGCCTACCCCATGAAACAGCTTAGGCCGATCATATGACCTTAGGAAATCTGTTACTTCGGGGTTGTATTTAAATGCGTTGCACTCATCATTTTTATCATACCAGAATGTTTGTGGCTCAATCTCAACAACATCTATTAATGACGAGTGCAATGCAAGAAAATCTTCAAACCCCTGGAAGTAGATCAATCCAACGCCTAGTTCATCCAGGTTATTCAAAGCAATTAAAAGCTGGGTCCAACATTTATCCCTTTCGCATCAATATGGGCTGTTATCATTTCAGTTTCATCAATAAAGTTGAAATGAAACCCGGAATAACATCCCGGACAACCTACAAGGCCTAAAATTTTTTTTGTTACCTCGTGAGTTTGCTCAATCGACATTTTTGGCGGCACCGATACATAGATTGGCGTAGCCTTTGAAAACTTTCTTGTTGCCATAATAATAGTATTTATAATTGCCTGCCTACTCTGTTTTCCCTTTTCGGCTTTCGGGTTGCTGATGTGTTTTTACATAGGTAGATGTAAATGCCTTCAGCTAATTATAGAATTACATGAACGCCCTGCTGTTCAGTACAATAATTTATCATTGGTAAAAGTAATGCAGGATGAAACGGCAAACAAGCGTACTACCACCTGATTATGAAAGGGTTATTACGCTATTGTGTTGAGTATAAATACGTTTGTTTGGGGTGAACCGGGATTAAAGGATGGAAGGGATGCTTATCTGTTTGTGATTTGAACCATGATTCGCTTGATTAAAGGATGGGAGGAGGATGCCTGTCTGTTGGTGATTCACAGCTTTGCACAAAAAAAATCCGTTTAATCCCTTAATCCCGGTTCAGACAACTTAACCAACCCATAAATATGCTCATCCAAAATAATCCCATTCTTGATGATGGCGCTCTTCAAAATGCCTTCTTTCACAAAACCGGCTTTTTCCAATACCCGCATTGATCGCGGGTTATTACTAAATACCCCGGCCTGCAGGCGCACAATATCAAAGTGGGTAAATGTATAATCAACCATTAGTTTTACTGCTTGCGGCATAATCCCGCTACCCCAGTAAGTTTCGCCAAGCCAGTAGCCTATTAAGGGGGCTTTTTGGTAAACATCATTCCGAAGATCAATCCCCACAACACCGGCAAGAGATCCATCAACATCAATAACAAAGTTGAGCAGTGGATCCTGTTTCATCATATGGCTTATCCATTCAATAGCATTATCCATGGTGTAGGGGTGCGGAAACCTGTTAAACAGGTACGAGGAAACATTAATATTATCGGCATGCTTTTGCAAGGCCGCAGCATCGTTAACCTTCCATCCGCGAAGCGAAAAACCTTGTCCTTTGATTTCCATTTTGTAACAAAACAATGCTAAAAATACGAATGATTAGGGAAACTGTTTATATTGTGGGGTTGATTAGGTTTATTAAGGGTAACACTATTTTATCACAGTAAGCTGATCTGTTAATAATAAACTGACCCAATATGAAAAAAATAATTACCTTTTTTTTATTACCCATCTGCACAGGTGTATTTGCTCAAAAGCTGGGCACATTATCTATTGAAAAAATAATGCGCGACCCAAAATGGATCGGCACATCGCCTTCAAACATCCGCTGGAGCGATGATAGCAAAAAGATCTTTTTTAAATGGAACCCGGATAATGCAGACCGCGATCAATTATTTGCCATAACCCCAACAAACATAAAACCCGCAAAAGTTAGTGTTGATGAACAAAAGGCCCTGGTGCCCGAGTATGGCGACTGGAATAAAAAACGCACCTTAAAAGTTTTTGAAAAAGACGGCGATATCTGGCTTTCTGACCTTAAAACGGGTAAGATCCAACAGTTAACCAACACCGTTGACCGGGAGAACAGTCCTTCTTTTAGTGGTGATGAAAGCAAAATAATATTTACCAAAGGCGATAATTTGTATTCGCTCCGGATCAATGGCGGCGAATTGGTGCAGCTAACCAATTTCATACGTTCAGCAGCAGCAACCCCGGCAGCGCCGCCTGCAGGCAGAAGGGGCGCGGGCACCCGTAAAGCAGTTGATGATAAGGCCGCAGGCAACCAGCAGGAACGCTGGCTTAAAAGCGAGCAGCTTGAATTGTTTGATATTATAAAAGTAAAGGATAAAGACAGGAAACTTGATTCAGTTGAACGCAAGGAGTTTGAAGTAAAAAAATTAAAAGAAATAGCTACTGACGACCGTTCTGTTGGCGGGGTTCAGCTTAGTCCGGATGGGCGCTATATTACTTATCGTCTTGCCAAATACCCCGATGGTGTAAAAAGCGCCATTGTGCCTGATTATGTAACAGCATCGGGCTTTACCGAGGATATTCCTAACCGTACAAAGGTAGGCGGTCCGCAAACTACTTTTGAATCCTTTGTTTTTGATACGCAAAGAGATTCTGTTTACAAAATTGTAACCTCAAATATCCCGGGCATCAAGGACCTGCCCGACTATGTAAAAGATTACCCCAAAGAATTAGAAAAACGCACCAAAAGCAACGAAGACAGGCAGGTGGTGATCCGCGGAACCTACTGGAGCGAAGATGGAAAAAATGTTATTGTTGAGGTAAGCGCCCAGGATAATAAGGATAAGTGGGTAATGAAGCTTGACCCTGCAACCGGGGCTTTAAGCCTGGTGGATCGCGAGCATAATGACGCATGGGTTGGCGGCCCCGGCCGGGGAAATGCAGGCTGGACAGATAATACCCACTTTTATTTTGAGAGCGAAGCCAGCGGGTACGCTCACATTTACCTGCTGGATGTAACAAACGGAATAAAAAAGCAACTCACCAACGGCAAATGGGAAGTGCAAACCATACAATTATCAAACGATAAAAAAACATTTTACTTTACCGCCAATGCGGAGCACCCCGGGATCACCCATTTTTACCGCATCCCGGTAACCGGCGGCGAGCCTGTTAAAATAACAAGCATGAAAGGTGGTAATGAAGTAACCCTTTCGCCTGATGAAAAATGGCTGGCAATCCATTACTCCTACTCAAACAAACCCTGGGAGCTGTATGTGCAGCCAAATAAGCCGGGCGCAAAAGCAGAGCAGGTAACCAATTCAACAACAGAAGAATTTAAATCGTATCCGTGGAGAGAGCCGCAGGTTATTACCTTTAAAAACCGTTATGGCAGCGATGTTTACGCGCGCCTGTATGTTCCTGAAAAGCAGGACCCTGCAAAACCGGCTGTAGTATTTGTGCACGGGGCCGGATACCTGCAAAACGTGCATTACTGGTGGAGCTCCTATTTCCGCGAGTATATGTTTAACAATATGCTGGCTGATAATGGCTATACCGTATTAGATGTTGATTATTCAGGCAGCGCAGGCTATGGCCGCGACTGGCGCACTGCAATTTACCGCCATATGGGTGGTAAAGACCTTACCGACCAGGAAGACGGCGTAAAAATGCTGGTTGATAAATATGGTGTAAACCCTAAACATGTTGGTTTATATGGCGGATCATATGGCGGATTTATTACCCTGATGGCCTTGTTTACCGAGCCTGATACATGGGCTGCTGGTGGCGCCATCCGCTCTGTTACCGATTGGGCGCATTACAACCACGGCTATACCGATGAAATTTTGAATGAGCCGTATAACGATGAAAAGTCCTATCGCTTAAGCTCGCCTATTTATTTTGCCAATGGCTTAAAAGGTAACTTGCTGATGCTGCATGGCATGGTTGATCAGAATGTAAACTACCAGGATATTATCCGCCTGAGCCAAAGACTTATTGAGCTGCATAAAGAAAACTGGGAGCTGGCCTCATACCCGGTAGAAGACCATGGTTTTGTACAACCCAGCAGCTGGACTGATGAATATAAACGCATATTTAAATTGTTTGAAACTACACTAAAGAAATAAAGCATTATTCCGATACTTATTTTGAAAGCTTCCCGTGTAACCGGGGGGCTTTTTTTGTGGAAACTTGTTGCATTATTGAACATAATGTGTGCGGTTTTGATACATTAAATGCATTCTTATTTTAATGTAATTACCTGTAAAACAATATATTATGAAGCTGGAATGAATATTATACGAATCCATTCATACAGTTGTTAACCTTGATCATTAAAGCTATGTTAAAAAACTACTTTAAAACCGCCTTTCGCAGTATTACAAAAAACAAGATGCATTCCCTGATCAATATTACCGGCTTATCAGCCGGCATGGCAGTGACGCTGTTAATCGGCCTTTGGATTAACGATGAACTATCTTTTGATAAATATCACCGCGATTATGATAGCATAGCCCAGGTGTTGCAGAATCAAACCTTTAGCGGGGAAACCTCCACGCAGCCTACCATCCCAATGCCGCTTGGAGAGGAATTGCGAACTACCTATGGGCGCGAGTTCAAAAAGGTGGTGATGTCATCAGGCACCGGGAAGCATATATTGGCATCAGGGAGCAATCATTTTGTAAAAACCGGGAATTACATGCAGGCGGGTGCGCCTTCATTATTTTCGTTGAAGATGTTAAACGGGTCGGGCAATGGTTTAAAAGACCCCCACTCCATCCTGTTATCGCGTACGGTTGCAACGGCTATTTTTGGTAATACAGATCCGATAAATAAGCTCATAAAATTTGACGATACAGAAAGCCTTAAAGTTACCGGCGTTTATGAAGACCTTCCGGTGAACACAACTCTGCACGATCTTGAATTTATAGTACCCTGGGAGTTACAGAGAAAGGCAGTAGCCAACAATATTCAAAACTGGAATAATAACAACTGGAAAATTTATGTGCAGATGGCTAATGGTGTTGATGTAGAGAAAGCTTCAGCAAAAATCAAGGATTCAAAATATGTCAGATCGGATAATGCCGAGAAGAACTTTAAACCGGTTATTTTCCTTCACCCTATGCGTAAATGGCATTTATATGCTGAATTTAAGAGCGGGGTAAATGTTGGCGGCCGGATCCAGTATGTATGGCTGTTTGGTACCATCGGGCTGTTTGTGCTGCTGCTGGCCTGTATAAATTTTATGAACCTGGCTACTGCAAAAAGCGAAAAACGGGCGAAAGAGGTCGGGATCCGAAAAGCTATCGGTTCACGACGAGGACAGCTGATCTACCAGTTTTTCAGTGAATCGTTGCTGATGGCCTTCATGGCTTTTGCGCTTTCGCTACTGCTGGTGGTTTTACTGCTTCCGGGCTTTAATGAAATAGCAGCTGCAAATATGACCCTGCCCCTTAAGAGCCCTTTGTTTTGGGCTGCCGGGCTTGGTTTTACCCTGGTGGCGGGTTTAATTGCCGGCAGCTATCCGGCGTTTTACCTTTCGTCTTTTCAACCGGTTAAGGTATTAAAGGGCGCTTACAAAGCCGGCCGGTTGGCTACTGTGCCACGGAAGGTGCTGGTGGTTTTACAGTTTACGGTGTCCATAGCAATTATCATCAGTACTATTGTTGTTTTTCGCCAGGTACAATTTGCTAAAGACCGCCCTGTTGGTTATAGCAGGGACGGATTGATCACTGTTGAAACCCTTACGCCAAATATTCACACACAATTCAATGCCTTTCAGGATGATCTGATCAAAACCGGTGCGGTATCAGGCGTTGCATGGTCAACTACACCGGTAACAGAGTCGTGGAATTCCCAATCGAATTTTGATTGGGAAGGAAGGGATAAAAACGGCACGCAAAATTTTGCAACGGTAGGTATCTCAAAAGAATACGGGAAAACCATCGGCTGGCAGTTTACAGCCGGCAGGGATTACAGATCAGAAACGGGAGGAGCCGATGGGTTTTGTTTCGTGTTAAATGAATCGGCTGCTAAAATGATGGGCTTTAAAAATCCCATTGGCCAGATCGTGCACTGGTATGGCTATAATTTTCACATTATAGGGGTGATAAAAGATATGGTGATGAATTCACCATTTACCCCGGTTCAACCTGCCGTTTTCTTTATGAATCCCGGGCAGATGAATGTTTTGAATATCAAAATGAAACCAGGTGCAGGTGTTCAGGAGGCCCTTAAAAAAGTTGCACAGGTTTATGCGCAATATAACCCGGGGCAACCTTTTGAATACAAGTTTGCTGATGACGAATACGCCCGGAAGTTTGACATGGAGGAGCGCGTTGGGAAGCTTGCAGGTTTCTTTGCCGTCCTTGCAATCTTTATTTCGTGCCTTGGGATCTTTGGGATGGCCTCATTTATAGCAGAGCAGCGCGTAAAGGAAATTGGCGTAAGGAAAGTGCTCGGCGCTTCTGTATTCAGGCTTTGGCAATTGCTATCGAAAGACTTTGTGCTGCTTGTTGTTATTTCACTGCTTATTGCTTCGCCACTTGCATTTTATTTGATGCATAAATGGCTGCAGAACTATGAATACAGGGCTGAGATCTCGTGGTGGATCTTCGCGGTGGCCGGTGCAGGGGCTATTTTAATAACGCTACTCACGGTAAGCTTCCAGGCAATAAAAGCGGCGCTGGCAAATCCGGTCAGAAGTTTAAGGAGCGAATAAATTAGTCACTAGGCACTGGGCATTAGTCATTTGGGGGACTTGTTTGCAGGGCAGTTAAGTTGAAGAGCGATGATAACTATCCATTTGCCTAATGACTAATGCCCAATGACCATTGACTAACCAATATTAACCTTTATCGTTAAAGTCATGTTTAAAAATTACTTTAAAACCATCGTTCGAAGCCTGTTAAAGAACAAGGCTTACGGTTTTCTTAATATTGCCGGATTAGCAATTGGAATTGCCTGCGCCGGCCTGATTTTTTTATGGGTAGGCGATGAGATGACCTATAACAACAATAATGTTAAAAAGGACAACCTGTATACCGTTAAGGTTAATGCGGATTATGGCGGCAATGCTTTTACAATGGGCTCGACGCCACGCGTTATGGCTGCCGAAATGAAAGCCGAAATACCCGGCATAGCGAATACCTGCCGGGTATCTGACGGCGATATAAATTCGTTATTCAATATCGATGGCAAAGCCTTGTACGCGTCGGGGCGCTATGCCGATCCATCGGTTTTCAGCATGTTTACGCTTCCGTTTGTTAAGGGCAATGCGGGTAATTCATCGCAGGTGTATACCATTGTTGTAACCGAAAAGGCAGCTAAGAAATTTTTCGGCAACAGCCGGGATGTTATTGGCAAAACCGTACGGATGGATAACGCGGTGAATTACACGGTAACCGGCGTTGTAAAAGACCTGCCTCAAAACGCTACCCTGCAATTTGAATGGCTGGCGCCTTACGAGGCCCAAATCCGATACAATTTAATGAAGTACGGTCAAAGTGATAAAAAATGGGATAGCTACGGGCCATTTACCTACGTTGAACTGGAGCCATCGGCCAGCCTGGCATCCATCAATAAAAAACTATATCACTACATTCATAGCAAAGACGCTACCCAGAAAACCACCACGTTTTTATTTCCGATGCGCCGCTGGCATTTGTACGAGGAGTTTGCTAACGGAAAGGAAACCGGCGGCGGGGCTATTAAACAGGTACGCATGCTTTCCCTTATTGCCTGGATAGTACTGTTTATCGCCTGTATAAACTTTATGAACCTGGCGACTGCAAGAAGCGAAAAACGGGCGAAAGAAATAGGCGTACGAAAGGTATTGGGAGCAGGCAGGAAACGGTTGATCGTACAATTTATCGGTGAAGCACTATTGATGTCGGCAATAGCCACGGGTGTGGCAGTAGTTATCATGTTGCTGACATTACCTGCATTTAATACTTTAGTGCAGAAAACGCTTAGCCTTGGATTAAACAACCCTGTGCATATTATTGCCTTATTGCTTATTATGCTCATTTGCGGTTTGCTGGCCGGGAGCTACCCTTCATTGCATTTATCATCGTTCGATCCGGTAAAAGCATTAAAAGGGGTAAAAATAAAAACCGGCAGCGCAACAATTGTTCGGAAAGGATTGGTTGTGCTGCAATTTACGGTATCAGTTGTATTTATCATTAGTACCATTATTATTTACCTGCAGATCCAACATGTAAAGAACAGAAACCTGGGCTTTAATAAGGACAACCTGCTTGAAATAGATATGCAGCATGGAATAGCGCAAAATTTCCCCGTAATAAAGCAACAACTGTTAAATACAGGTTTGGTTGACAACGCCGCACTATCAGACCATGTTACAATTTACGGTGGAAATAGTGACGACAGGTTTACCTGGGAAGGTAAATTGCCCAATGAAAAAGTCGGGATCACATTCAGAAATGTAACTTCTGAATTTATTTCTACTTCAGGGATGCATGTTATTGCAGGACGCGATTTTGCAGGCGCAGCTTCAGATAGTCTAAATGCAATTGTTACCCAGTCGCTTGCAAAAATAATTGATAAGAATGGCGTAGTTGGCAAAATTATACAATCACCACGCGGTGAAAAGGATGGCTTTTATAAAAATATAAAAATAGTAGGCGTTGTAAGCGACTATATATACGGTAATATGTATGAACAATCAGGGCCTGTGATATTTTTCTGCCGGCCTCCTTCACCACGGGATGCAAACCTGCTCTATGTGCGGATCAAACAACAACGGGCCTCTCAACAAACCCTGGCCGAAATAGGGGCTGTTATTAAAAAGAATAACCCCACCTATCCGTTCCAATACAAATTTGTAGATGACCAGTTTAATGCAATGTTTTTAAGTGAGATATTGATGAGCAGGTTGTCAAGCCTGTTTGCCTCGCTGGCAATCACTATTTCGTGCCTGGGCCTGTTTAGCCTGGCTGCTTACACGGCAGAGAGAAGAGTAAAAGAGATTGGCATTCGTAAGGTACTGGGAGCAAGTGTATCAGGTATAGCCGGTTTATTGTCAAAAGATTTTCTGCAGCTGGTCGGTATTTCATGCCTTGTAGCTTTTCCGGTAGCATATTGGATAATGCATGGCTGGCTACAAAGTTACCAATATAGAATAGCGATACACTGGTGGGTATTTGCAGCCTCAGGGACTACAGCCATACTTATCGCCTTGATAACAGTAAGTTTCCAGGCCATTAAAGCGGCGCTGGCAAACCCGGTGAAGAGTTTGAGGAGTGAATAATTTTTGTTGAGGGTGTCCCAAAAGACGTAAATCTAAAAAACAATCAAAATAATATTTGGTCTCTGTGATCTCCGCGCCTTCTTTGTTATCTCTGCGGTAAAAAATTAACCGCAAAGTGCGCAAAGAAGACACAGAGAAACACGGAGTTTTTATTATTCAAAATTAAAATTTGTTCAATTCACTATGGTTTTACTTTTGAGACAGCCTCCGAACGACTATATTTAAGAAAATTAACAATTTGTAACAGCGGTTGAGACTATAAAGCTACTTGAATACATATATCTTCCATATCACCCTCTATGACCTGGCCTTGCTGGGGACGATATTTATCGGGCTGGGTTTGGCCCTGCAGTTGTGGTTTGTCAAAAGGATCAACCAGGCTGCAAGCCGCTTTTTAAGTTTGGCCCTGGCTACGATGGTGCTCTGGCTGCTTTGGGTACTGGGCAAGGACATCGGTCTTGAATCCTATTTTCCTCATTGGAGCCGGCTGCCGCTGCAATTTTCGCTGGCACTTGGCCCCCTGATCTATTTTTATGTGCTTAAAATTACCCGGCCGGAATATAAATTCCGGTGGAAGGATCTGTTACATTTCAGCCCGTTATTGCTGGAACTCGGCGCCCAGCTATTGGAGGTTAAGGAAAGTGTCAGGACAGGCGCGGCTACCTATGATACGCT
>JAQBOS010000520.1 GCA_028287925.1 Mucilaginibacter sp.
TCCTTTATGCTTGCGGCGTTTTCTTCGGTAAAATTTTTATAAATATCGCGTAACTTTTCTGCTACATTTTTATCAAACTTTTGTAATTGCGGCAGCGGATGCTCGCAAAGGGCTATAAAATATTCAATTTCAACAAACACCCGGTATTTGATCAGCGCATATTCAGAGAAGTAAGCAGCAAGTTCTGCTGTTGTATTACGATAGCGGCCATCAATAGGAGAAATTGCTGAAAGAGGAGTAAGGGTCATGTTCTTTTAAATTTTTGCAAAGATAAGGATTTGATGTGCGGATGTGCGGATTTTGGATGTGCAAATGAAAAGATTGCTGAGAATTGGTATTGGGCATACTTGAAACTATTTTTCATCCGCACATCCGCACATTCGAAATTCGCACATCCTTTTGTCATTTGCACATCAAAAATTTGCACATCCGCACATTGTTCGCAGGAAACTTTGAAATCTAAAAATGTTTCCTTAGTTTTGACCCTGAAAGTCAATGAGTCAAATAGAAAGAATAATTCAGGGTGGTGAAGAGCTGTTTTTAACGGCAGGGATAAAGAGCGTAACCATGGATGATATAGCCAAACATCTGGGTATGTCGAAAAAAACCATTTACCAGTTTTTTAAAGACAAGAATGAGCTTGTATTAGCTTTAGTAAAGAAAAAGCTTAAAGAGGATGAAGATCAGATCGCAGATATCATGAGCCGGTCAGCAAATGTGATTGAAGAAATGATCAATATGATGAAATGTTCAGAGGATATTTTTTCAAGGATCAACCCGATAGTAATACATGATATGCAGAAATATCACCCGGAAGCCTGGACAGAATTTCAGAAATTCAAATCGGATGTTTTGATAAGCACGCTGGAAGAACTTTTAACAAAAGGTATAAAGCAAAGTTACATAAGGCCCGATATTGACGTAAAGATAATTGCCAGGATGCGGGTGAGCCAGGTTGAAATGGGCTTTAATACAACCATATTCCCCATGGCTGAATTTAATCCATGGAAAGTGCAGGTGCAGTTTTTAGAGCATTTTAATTATGGCATTTGTACACTTAAGGGCTACAAGCTTTTAAATCAATATAAAAATATACACGAAGAATAAATAAAACACTGCTGACATAAGGCTGTCATTAATGGCCACGATTTTTGGATCAACATAAATACAAAAGCAAACAAATCACAACTCTATAAAATGAAACATATACTAATTATAATATGCCTGTTAAGCGGAATTGCCTTAAAAGGTTTTTCGCAGCAAACACGACCTGATACACAAAAATATAATTTCAGCATCCAGGATTGTATAAACTATGCTTATGTACACCAGGATTCGATAGTAAATGCTGCGCTTGATGTAAAAAGCGCTGAATATAAAGTAAAAGAAACCACAGGGATTGGTTTACCGCAGATAAAAGGATCAGCTACATTCCAGGATTATTTAAAGATCCCCACTACATTGTTGCCTGGTGAAATATTTGGTCAGCCTGCAGGTACTTTTATCCCTGTACAGTTTGGGGTTAAGTACCAGTCGAGCGCTGGAATAAGCGCTGACCAGATATTGTTTGACGGAAGTTACCTGGTTGGATTAAAGGCCTCGAGAACTTACAAGGAACTTTCTATAAAGAATCATGTTCGTTCGCAAATTGAAGTTAATGTAGGCGTAACCAAAGCCTATTACCAGGTTTTGGTTAGTAATGAGCAGTTAAGATTGATAAACGCCAACCTGGCTCAGTTAAAACAGCAAATGGATGAAACCGTACAGCAAAATAAACAAGGTGTTGTTGAAAAAATAGATGTTGACCGGATTACCGTTCAATACAATAATTTGGTAACCGACCGCGAAAATACCATTCGTTCACTAGCGTTGAATTACCAGGTTTTAAAATTTCAGATGGGAATGCCTATTGAGAATCCTTTATCATTAAGAGATAAGCTGGATGACATAAAACTGGATGACATTGCCGGCCTTGCGGGCGATACTTCTTTTTATCATAACAGGATTGAATACAGCCTTGCCGAAACCGGGATAGCTTTAAAACAATTGGATTTAAAACGGCAAAAATCACAATACCTGCCAACACTTAAACTCAATGCAAGTTATACATCGTCATATCAGAATAACAGTTTTGGCAATTTGTATAAAATGAACTTCCCGTCAAGTTATGTAGGCCTTACATTGGATGTGCCCATATTTAATGGTTTTCAACGGTTAAACCAGGTAAAACAATCTCAAATTGCGGTTTTGAAATCACAAAATGATTTGGAGAACGCTAAAAATGGATTAAAATTACAAGCCAGTCAGGCTAATGTGAACTATATTAATGGTTTACAAAGCCTTAACAATCAAAAAAGGAATATGAACCTGGCTGAAGAAGTGTTAAGGGTATCTAAAATAAAATATCAGCAGGGGGTAGGCTCGAGCATTGAAGTAACACAGGCGCAAACCTCGCTTGAAGATGCTGACAATAAATACATACAAGGATTATACGATGCTTTAATAAGCAAAGTTGACCTGGACAAAGCATACGGACGAATAAAATAAAATCAAAACAATCACAACATATTATAGAACATGAAAAAAATATTATATATACCAGTTTTAGTTTTACTTGCAGCTTGCTCCAATAAGCCAAAAGATAAAAAAACAGAGCTTGCCGATCTGAAAAAACAGCAGGCGGACCTGAGCACGAAAATTGCAACACTGCAAGCGCAAGTTGGCACTACCGACTCGGCAAAAACAACTGATGTTAGCTCAGTAGTATTAAAACCAGCTGATTTTACCAATTATGTACAGATCCAGGGTAAAATTGATGCGCAGGATAATGTTATAGCTTATCCGCAGGCACAGGCTATTATTACCAGTATTTATGTTAAACCAGGTCAGCATGTAAGCAAAGGGCAAATATTGGTGCAATTGGATAATAGCGTATTACAACAAAATATTGCACAATCAGAATCGCAGGTTTCTTTAAATCAAACATTGTTCCAGCGTCAAAAAAACCTTTGGGATCAAAAAATAGGAACAGAAGTTCAATTTTTACAGGCACAAACCACATTGCAGGGAAGCCAGAAGGCTTTATCTGCTCTTAAACAACAATCCATCCAATATCGTATTGTATCGCCTATAAATGGTACAGTTGATCAAATGGACCTTAAATTAGGCCAGGTTGCTGCCCCAGGACAAACAGGGATTCGTGTTGTAAATGCGGATGCTTTAAAAGTGAAGGCAGATGTTCCGGAATCATACGCGGGCACCGTTAACACCGGTAATACAGTGAAGATCCTGATTCCTGATGCAAACGATTCATTAGTTACCAAAGTAACTTTTGCAGCCAAGGTTATCGACCCAACTTCACGCAGTTTTGGGGTTGAAATAAAGTTACCGGTGCGTAAAACTTTACGCCCTAACATGACGGCTATTATACAGATTGCCAATTACTCAAAACCAAATACAATAGTTGTCCCGGTAAAAGCAATTCTAAAATCAGAAGCCGGGGACTATGTTTTTGTTAATAATAACGGAATTGCAAAAAAGGTAAATGTTAAGGTTGGCGCTACTTATGGCGGGCAGTCTGAAATATTATCTGGTTTAAAAAGCGGTGATGAACTGGTTACCGAGGGCGCTACTGAAATTGAAGATGGCGACAAAATAAAGATTTTAGCTTCTGGTAATTAATTAAATTAACACTTGATCTGTTTATTATGAAAGATCTGAACAAAGAATTTGGGCCCTCAAGCTGGGCCATCGAAAATAAAACAGCCATTTACGTACTGATATTTTTAGTTTCGGTATTAGGGCTCATTAGTTATAACAGCCTGCCTAAGGAAAATTTTCCGGATATAGCGCAATCAAAAGTATATATCACTACAAACTACTTAGGACAGTCGCCGCAAAATATTGAGAACCTGGTAACAAGACAGATAGAGAAGCAATTGAAATCTTTAAAAGGATTAAAGAAAGTTACCTCAAACTCTGTACAAAATGTATCGATCATTACTGCTGAGTTTCAAGCCAATATAAAAACTAAAGATGCCAAGATAGATGTAAAGGATGCTGTTGACAAAGCGAAGCAGGATCTGCCGCAGAATGATCCTAATTTAAAGGAATCGGTAATATCTGATATAAATGTCGCGGATCTTCCTATTTTATATATAAATATCTCAGGTAATTACGATCTGAAAAAATTGAAGGAATATGCTGATATTTTAAAAGATGAAATTGAAAGCTATAAAGAAATTTCTAAAGTTGATGAAGTTGGAGCTTTAACACCAGAAATTCAAATCAATGTTGATCTGAACAAGATGGCAGCCGCCCAGGTTAGCTTTGGAGATATTACCCAAATGGTGGGTAACGAAAATATTTTAACATCTGCGGGCAGCATTAAATCTGATGGCGTAAGACGTAGTATTGATATTAAAAGAGACTTCAAAAATGCAGATGAAGTGGCCGCCATGGTTATCAGAAACCCTAAAGGACAGGCTATTTATTTGCGGGATATAGCCGATGTAAAAGACGCGTTCCTGGAACAGGAAAGCTATGCCCGTTTGAAAACAAATGACAATGCTAATTTTAAAAACGTAATTACCCTTAATGTAAGTAAAAGAGCGGGCGAGAATCTTATTGAAGCATCAGACAAGATCAACGAATTGATCAAAGTAAAGCAAAAAACAGTATTTCCAAAAGGACTAAGCATTGTTGTAACAGGTGATCAGTCGGACAAGACACGTACTACATTAAATGACCTGATCAATACCATAGTGATTGGCTTTATATTGGTAACTGTTATCCTGATGTTCTTTATGGGGACAACAAACGCCGTATTTGTGGCGCTTTCTGTACCGTTGTCATGTTTTATTGCCTTTTTAGTAATGCCGGCTATTGGATTTACGCTGAACATGATCGTGCTGTTCTCCTTCCTGCTGGCACTGGGTATTGTGGTAGATGATGCCATTGTGGTGATTGAAAATACGCACCGGATCTTTGCAAATGGAAAGGTGCCAATAAAACAGGCGGCTAAAATGGCTGCAGGTGAAGTGTTTTTGCCTGTATTTTCGGGTACAATGACAACCCTGGCTCCTTTTGTTCCTCTAGCATTCTGGAATAGTTTGATCGGGCATTTTATGTTCTTTTTACCTATCACACTGATCATAACATTACTGGCTTCATTAGTTGTAGCTTATATTATTAACCCTGTTTTTGCGGTTGATTTTATGAAGCCGCACCATGAAGGCGAACATGATAATCCACGATTTGATAGAAAAACAACTATAACTGTAGGTGTTTTGGCAGCGTTAGCAATATTTAGTTATTTATTGTTTTTTGCAGGCATTTGGACAATGGGTATGGGCAACTTCCTGGTACTCGCAATATTACTATATCTGCTTAACCATTTTGTTTTGTTAAAGATAATTGACAGGTTTCAGAAAAAAGCCTGGCCAAAATTTCAAAACTGGTATGCAGGTTTGCTGGAAAAAGCTGTGCACAGACCTTTAACTATATTGTTTGGTACTATTGTTTTGTTTTTCCTGACCATTGTATTTATGGTAGCCAGGTCACCAAAGGTAGAGTTCTTTCCATCGGGCGATCCAAACTTTGCATACGTGTATTTAACCATGCCCATCGGTACTGACCAGGCTTATACCAATGAGGTCACCAAAAAAATTGAGAAACGAGTAGCTGAAGTGGTAGAACCGGATAAGGATATAGTGTCATCGGTAATATCAAACGTTACGAAAGGTGTAACTGACCCTACTGACGAAGATCAGCTTGATTATGAAAACAAGGGTAAAGTTACCGTAGCTTTTGTTGAATTTGGTAAGCGTAATGGAAAGGATACGAAGATGGTTTTGTCCAATATCCGTAAGGCAGTGCAAGGGATCCCGGGTGCTAAAATTTCTGTAACTCAGGAAAATAGCGGGCCGCCGGTACAAAAAGATATCAGTATCGAGATCATCGGAGATAACCTGGATACCCTGGTGGCAACGGGTAACCGTTTAAAGGCTTATATTGCCAAACAAAATATTGCAGGTATAGAAAACCTGATAGCCGATGTGCAGAGTGACAAGCCCGAGATTGTTTTTGATATCAATAGGGAACGTGCAAATCGTGAAGGGATCAGTACCAAACAGATTAGCGATGCATTACAGACATCTATTTTTGGAACTCCTGCCGGTAATTTCAGAAATACCAAAGAAGACGATTACAAAATTCAGGTACGGGCCCTGCAAAGCCAGCGCAGTAACCTGGATGAACTGAAAAATATAAAAATAACTTATCGCGATCTTGCTACAGGCGGCGCCATCCGTCAGGTGCCAATATCGGCTTTTACTGATGTGCGCTATACCAATACCTACAGCAATATCAAGCGCAAACAACAGCGAAGGGTATTAACTTTAGGTTCAAATGTGATTAAGCCCTATAATGCCAATGAAGTAAATGCCAATATTATGCAGGCTATTAATAACTTTAAAAAGTCAGATGATATCATCATCAGGCAGGGTGGCGGGCAGGAAGATCAAATGGAAGCAATGACCTTTTTGTTAGGTGCTTTAGCTACATCATTTGGTTTGATCCTCATCATATTAATGATGCAGTTTAATTCCGTTGGTAAAACATTCATTATTATCAGCGAGATCTTCTTTAGTATAATAGGGGTGTTGCTTGGGGTAAGTATCTTCGGGATGACGATGTCTATAGTTATGACAGGAGTAGGTATCATTGCGCTGGCGGGTGTTGTGGTGCGAAACGGGATCCTGCTGGTTGAGTTTACCGATATGCTGATAGAACAGGGAGCAAGCCTTCATGATGCTGTTGTAGAAGCAGGGCATACCCGTATGACGCCAGTATTATTAACAGCAACTGCTGCCATATTGGGCTTAATACCTTTAGCAGTAGGCTTTAATATTGATTTTGTTGGCATGTTCACTCATTTTGCACCACATATTCACTTCGGTGGCGATAACGTTGCTTTCTGGGGCCCGTTAGCCTGGACAATGATCTTTGGTTTAGGCTTTGCAACTGTTATTACCTTAATATTAGTGCCTTGTATGTATATTATAAGGGTTAACATTAAAAATAAATTATTCGGCAAAAAGGAAAAAGTAACTGAAGAAGAATTTGCAGAAGTTACTGCCTGATAATTGAGGATCTGACATAAAAAACAGCCTTCCAATAAGTTGGAAGGCTGTTTTTTTTTATTAAAATTCCGATTACCGGAAATGTTACAAGGATCCCATTTTAGGAATGATTGTTGTGTTTACTCTCAGATCTATAAAAAACACAAACAACATTATGATACAGTTAAAAATATCAAAATCGTTTTGGCAGGTATTGGGTTTAGGATTATTGGCAGGAATGCGCGCAACTTCAGCACCGGTTATTGCCAGTCATATTTTAAGTGAACATCCATCTAAACAGCTTGCTAAATCACCGTTAAGCTTTATGCAATCAGGCGGAACCGCCTTTGGAATGAAGGTTTTAGCGGCAGGTGAGCTGGTGGGCGACAAATTACCAAAAACTCCTAATCGTACCGGCACTACCGGAGTAATAGGCAGATGCCTGTCTGGTTCATTAGCGGGGGCAACAATCTATAAAGCATCGGGCAATAATGCGTTAACCGGGGCGCTTTTAGGTTCAATTGTTGCACTTGGATCTACTTACGGCAGCTACTATTTACGCAAATTTATTGTTGATAAAACACATGTTTTCGATCCATATATAGGCGTAATTGAGGATGCCCTGGTGATAGGCGGAGGGATGGGCTTAATCATTTCTGCGTAATTTTGTTGTTGTAATGTAGCATTAACAGTTATAGTATCGTATGTATATTTAGAAAAATTGATAAATTTGTTAAAAAAGTCAGGATATAGGATAACCAAATTTACCTTACACAGTATACTACTATATTAATTGCTTAAAATGATTTCAGCTACAGATCAGCAGGATGTAAAAAAGGAGAAGATTTTAGAAGCTGCCCATCACAGGTTTTTACACTTTGGTTATTCAAAAACCACAATGAATGAAATAGCGGGCGACCTTTCAATGTCAAAGGCGTTGCTTTACTATTATTTCCCGGATAAAAGCCAGTTATATGTTGCCGTTATGCGTAAAGTAGCCGACAACTATTTAAAATCATTAACGGATAGAATAAACACCTTCGCTAATTTAAAAGAAGCTTTTATATTCCAGATAGATACCCAGCACGATTTTATTGTTACAAACTATAATTTTTTTGATTATTTCAGGCTAAATGAACAAAACTTACCCGAAATGATCTGGGAAATAGTTGCCAGGGTGCATGAGTCAGAAACGGAATTGTTGGTTAGTGCAATAACAACCGAGGTTGAAAGAGGGCAGATTAAACCGGTTGCCAATCCAAATGAAATTGTAGAGGTTTTGCTGGATGCTTTACACGGGGTTAGGGCAAAATCTTTATCTCATAAAAAAACAATGTTTCCGAATAAGGAACACCTGGATGAGATCCGCTCTAAACGTTTATTGCTTGCTGATATATTTATTAAAGGATTGATGTATTAGCCTCATTTTTACCGGGCTACTGTCACCTGCCAGTCAAAAGAATCCTGCGAATATTTAATAGAAAAACATTATTAATATATTTGACTAAATAATTGATTTAGTCAAAAAACTAATTTAATTATTTAAAATACTTCTAATTATAGAGGTGATTGTTTTAGAGTGATTGAAGCAGGCCCGAAAATATTTTGAGCCTGCTTTTTTAATGGCTTTTAAACTCTAAAATCAATTATGAGGCTATTAGCCAAAAAATAAATAGGATATTAAAATAGCAGTTACAATACCGAAAAAATCGGCAATTAACATAGCCTGTAAGGTATAACGTGTGTGTTTTATCCCTACCGCACCAAAATATAAAGCAATAATATAAAAAGTGGTATCAGCTGTGCCGTATAACACGCTTGACATATGCCCTATAAAGCTATCTGCGCCAAAATGCTTTAAATTGTCGAGCATAAGAGCCCGGGCGCCCGAACCGCTGAGCGGGCGTATAAATGCAATAGGTAATACGTCTGTAAAACGTGTATCCATATTAAAATGACCGAACAACCATCTAAATCCTTCACCAAGATATGTTAACGCCCCGCAAGTACGGAACAAACTTACCGCAACGAGCAAGCCAACCAAATATGGAATTATTTTAACGGAGACCTCAAAGCCCTCTTTAGCGCCTTCAACAAAAGCGTCGAACACGTTTATTTTTTTTCGTACGCCACCCAAAATGAAAATTACTGGAATGCCCATATAAATTACATTACTGAAAACTGCTGAAAATCCACTTATCTGAGCTTTATTAAGGTATTCAGTAAAATACCATATTAACAATGCTATAAAACCTGTTATACCAAGGAGCCAGGCCAGAACTACTTTATCAAACAAATTTATTTTCTGTTTTATCGATACAACAATCAATCCGGCAAGTGTTGCAACGAATGTTGCCACTATACAAGGAATAAAAATGTCTGTCGGGTCTTTAGAGTGATAAATAGCTCGTTGTGCAATTATGGCTATGGGCAAAATGGTTAAGCCTGATGCATGCAGCACTAAAAACATAATCTGTGCGTTAGATGCCGTTTCTTTATCTTTATTTAACTCCTGAAGGCCTGCCATGGCTTTTAAGCCAAGCGGTGTTGCAGCGTTATCGAGCCCTAATAAATTTGCAGAAAAGTTGAGCATCATTTGCCCTACAGCAGGATGGTTTTGGGGGACTTCCGGAAAAAGCCTGCTAAAAAATGGGCCTACAATCCTCGAAAGAAAATTTATAGCCCCCGCCTTTTCACCTATCTTCATTACTCCCAACCAAAGTGACATAATACCAACAAGTGGAAGAGCAATATCCATAACCGATGACTTTGCCGAATCAAACGTGCCTTCAGCCATCATCCTGAAGATCTCGGTATCGCCAAAAAATATCAGCCTGATAAGCGCTATAACAAAGGCGATCAAGAAAAATGCTATCCAGATATAATTAAGGGCCATAAAAGATATTAAAGGTTTGAAGATAAAGTTTTTTGATAATTATTTATCTTTAAATTGATTTTAACTTACTTCAATTTTTAATCTGCGGATACTTAATTTACCATGATTGATACTATAAATAAGCTTACTGATACTATTGACGATCTTTTAAACGCTGATATTGATGCTATTGACTGGGCACACAAACCAAGTTCAGAAAAATGGTCGAAAAAACAAATTATTGGCCATTTGATTGATAGCGCCCAAATTAACCTGCAACGTTTTGTGCGCTGCACTTATGAAGAAAACTTTAAATTGACGTATGAGCAGGTAGAATGGGTTGATGCCCAGCATTACCAGGCGGCGAATGTTGATGAACTATTAGGCTTGTGGAAGCTTCTAAACCTGCAGATTGTCCGCGTGTTGGCTAACTACCCGACCGAAAGATTACAGGCGCAATGCGATAGCAGTAAAACAACAACAAGTTTGCATTCGGTTGAGTGGCTTGCGGCAGACTATGTAGTGCATATGAGGCATCATTTAAAACAGGTAATTCAAAGCTAAAAGCAGAAAGGGTAAAGCAAAAAGCTAAGGATTTGATTATCAATAGTATTATATTGATTGATTTATGTGAAATTATTTAATAGACTTTATATAATTAAAAAAAGCTATGAACCCGTTAACCGAAACCTGGCAAATTCACAATCGCATTAATTTGTATTTGCTTGATAATATTGACGAAGCAAATTTGAGTGATAGATCTGCTTCAAAAGGGCGCACAGTTGGTGAACAATTTGCACATATTCACAACGTGCGTATGATGTGGTTAAAAGTTGCAGACCCTTTACTTTTTGATGGAACTGTTAAAATTGAGAAAGAGAATATAAGCAAGGATGTACTGATAACCGGACTGAAAGCCAGCGCAATTGCAATAGAACAGCTATTTGAAAAAAACTATGCAAATGGCAAAATAAAAAACTTTAAACCACATGCTACAGGTTTTTTAGGGTATATTGTTTCGCATGAATCTCATCATCGGGGACAAATTATGCTTGCTTTAAAACAATCAGGCCATCCGGTGGATAAGAAAGTACAATTCGGGATCTGGGAATGGGGGACAAGGTAATGATACAACCAGCAGGGTACTCGGGCACTCCTTTAGCTAAGAAACTTGGCATTAAGCCGGGGTTTAACATGATGCTTATTAATGCGCCCGATTATTATTTTAACTTGTTTACTGATTTGCCTTCGGATGTACAAGTTAATGATGATACGATCGGCCAAAAGAACCTGATCCATTTTTTTACAAAACAAAAAGATGAGTATATAAGCTTACTGCCCAAGCTAAAGGATCAGATCAAATCCAACGGCATTATCTGGATCTCGTGGCCAAAAAAAGCATCGAAAATTGTAACTGATATTACAGAAGATATTATCCGGAACTATGCTATCCAAACCGGCCTTGTCGATATTAAAGTATGCGCAGTTGACGAAATATGGTCTGGCTTAAAATTGGTTATCCCGGTTAAGGATAGGGTAGTTGATTAGGTTGATTGAGTTGGACTAAGTTGATTAAGTTAGAAATACTTCCAGGAACAACTTAATCAACCATTCAACCTAGTCCAACTCAATCAACTAATTATACGCCGTAATATGTTTATCACCCACAACCTGGATATCGTAATCTTTTCTCATAGGGTCATAGGGCATGGTGTCATTTACGGTGATATAAATATTACCCAGTTCTTTTACCGCGTATGATTGAACGTCAGCAGCCATACTGTCTTTTAAAAGATATTGCGAAATAGATTCGCGGATCAGGTTGTATTGATTCAGCTCATTGGTTTCAATTTCAATAAACAGCCGCTTTCCGTCAACGCGTAATGAAATATTATTATGAGTTCCGCCCGGTAGGGTTAAGGCGTATTTCCTGTTTTTTGTATTATTGTCCTTTTTAGTAATAACGTATCCTTTTGCTACTAAAAAAGTATCTGCCTGGTGTATGTTATTGTTTAACAGGAATTTGATGTCTTCATAGGATACCAGGCTCTTTTGGCTAAATCCTTGCAAAGCCGACAGCATTATTAAGGCGAAAAAAATGTGTTTCATAACATGGTTGTTAATATTACATCCAAGTTAAACTTTCATCCCAGTAAAGTATTATCTTAGCTTTATTGTTACAAAAAAGTATATGCCTAAAATAGAACTCACACGCGTAAAAGGCGATTTTGGCTTTGAGGCCAAAGATGAAAACGGTCATGTGGTAAGAATGGACAGCAGCCCTGAAAGCGGTGGCTGGGATTTTGGCGTTCGCCCTATGCAAATGCTGCTTATGGGGCTTGCGGGTTGCTCAGCTATTGATGTTATTGCCATTTTAAAGAAACAGCGCCAGGAAATTAAGAATTACAAAATGATTGTTAACGGCGAACGCGAGGCCGGAAAAGAACCGTCTTTATGGAAAGATATTTCTATGGAGTTTCATTTATATGGAAATATTGATGAAGATAAGGCTATTAAGGCTGTAGAGCTATCTATCAATAAATATTGTTCAGTGGCCGCCACCCTTGATAAAGCCGGTGCTCAAATTAAGTGGAAGGTATTTGTTCATACGGCCTGATAGCAGATCTTCTGTTGTAAAAAGCTATGAGTAAAGCTGTGCCTATCCAAACGTTGCACCTGTTCCCGGTTTTAAACAATTTACTGATTGAGTTGCTTACCTCGCTTGAACCGGCCGATTGGAATAAGCCCACTATAGCACCATTATGGACTGTGAAAGATATTGTTGCCCATTTACTGGATACCAATATGCGTACAATAGCATCAGCAAATAATTATAGCGGCAAACCTGCTGAAAAGATCCAATCTTATAATGACCTTGTAAATTACCTGAATGAGCTTAATGCCATTTGGGTAAAAGCAATGGATAGGGTCAGTCCGCAACAGCTGATCGGGTTAATGCAAACCACCAACGAACCATATGTTAATTATTTAACATCGCTTGATCCATTTGCTTCTGCCCAATATGCTGTTTCGTGGGCAGGGGAAGAGCAGTCTGAAAATTGGTTTCACATTGCACGGGAATATACCGAAAAATGGCATCACCAGCAACAGATCCGTGATGCAGTTGGCAAGTCAGGCATAATGCATAGGGAACTGTTTTATCCTTGCATGGACACATTTATGCGTGG
>JAQBOS010000552.1 GCA_028287925.1 Mucilaginibacter sp.
TGCGCCTTTGCCACCTCTGCCCTGCCTGCGGTATTCAGTCAAAGGCGTGCGTTTAATGTATCCCTCGCGCGATATGGTGATTACAACATCCTCATCCTCAATAAAATCCTCTGTATTCATTTCAGCTGACGAGTGCACCATTTCGGTTTTGCGCTCATCGCCATATTTATCGCGGATCTCTATCAGCTCATCCTTAATTATCTGCATCCTAAGGCCTTCATCAGCCAAAATAGATTTCAAATAATCAATCAGTTTCATCAAGCTTTCGTATTCGTCTTTTATCTTATCGCGTTCAAGTCCGGTTAACCTTCTTAGCGTCATATCTAAGATGGCACGCGCCTGTAAATCGCTTAATCCAAATTGGGTAATTAAACCCTCCCTTGCATCATCCGGTGTATTTGAAGCCCTTATCAGCTTTATTACTTCATCCAGGTGATCTAAAGCTATCAGCAAACCTTCCAGGATATGCGCACGTTTTTCAGCTTCTGAAAGCTCGAATTTGGCACGACGGATTACCACCTCATGCCTGTGCTCAACAAAGTGATGGATCAGGTCCTTCAGGTTAAGCAGCATAGGCCTGCCGTGTACAAGCGCAATATTATTTATACTGAATGATGTTTGAAGCGCAGTTTGTTTGTACAGGTTATTCAGTACGATAGCCGCGTTGGCATCACGTTTTATTTCATAAACAACGCGGATCCCTTCGCGGTTAGATTCATCCCTGATGGCAGAAATACCTTCAATCTTTTTATCATTTACCAGCTCGGCAGTACGCTCAATCATCAGCGCCTTGTTGATCTGGTAAGGAATTTCTGATACGATGATCCGTTCGCGGTCGCCGTTATAAATTTCAATTTCAGCCCTTGAGCGGATAACTATCCTGCCGCGGCCGGTTTCAAAAGCCTGGCGTGCACCTTCAAATCCATATATAATTGCTCCCGTTGGGAAATCGGGACCTTTAATATGCACCATCAACTCATCAATTGTAATTTCGCGGTTGTCAATCAGCGCCAGAGTGGCGTTAACCACCTCAGTAAGGTTGTGCGGCGCCATATTTGTGGCCATACCTACCGCAATACCCGATGCACCGTTAACAAGCAAGTTAGGGAATTTGGCCGGTAAAACCGTTGGTTCCTGTAACGAGTCGTCAAAGTTTAGCTGGAAATCAATAGTGTCTTTGTTAATATCAGCAAGCATTTCCTCTGCTATCTTTTCAAGCCTTGCTTCTGTATAACGCATTGCTGCGGGCTGATCACCATCAATTGAACCATAATTACCCTGTCCCTCAACAAAAGGGTAGCGCAGGCTCCAGTCCTGTGCCATACGTACCATTGCATCATAAACTGATGTATCGCCATGCGGGTGGTACTTTCCCAGCACCTCTCCTACTATACGGGCTGATTTTTTATATGGTTTATTGTTACTTAAACCCAGGTCGAGCATACCATACAATACACGCCTGTGAACGGGTTTTAAACCGTCGCGTACATCAGGCAGCGCCCTTGATACGATAACCGACATTGAATAATCAATGTAGGCTGCCCGCATTTCTTCATCAATATTTATCGAAATTATTCTGTCTTCTGGTGGGGTATTTCCGTTTCCTGTTTCTTCGGCCATTTTTTATTTCTCTGTAGATTCTTCTCTATAATTGCGTGTCTAAAAAAGTGCTTTTAAACCACCCGCGAAGTTAAGAAAATTAATGGTTTTTCCAGTAATGTTGGTAACAATTGTGTGTGGAAAGGAGCCGGGAAAGTCCGAAAAGTCAGTAAAGTCCGAAAGTCGGAAAGTTGATAAGTCTTAAAGTAAATAAATGTTTGAAAACCGGATCAATTACATTTAAAACCAGGCCAAAAATCTTTCGGACTTTACTGGCTTTCCGGTCTTTCGGACTCATTTAGCCTTTTTCCAAAATTCCTTTACAGCATTGCCGTTTGGCAAGGTTCCGCTAAGCGTAAGGGTATCGTTGCGGATAGAATAAAGATAATGGATGCTCACCCCTATCAGTTTTGACTCCTGGGCGCTAAAGGTTTGTGTTTCAATACAAGTGTCGGCATTTAAAGAGTAGTCGCCAACTTCATACTTTTGAGGTTTTTCGCCTTTCTCCAATAAAAATGACTCATAATTTTTGGAGGAGTACTTTCTTTGTAATGCATATTCTGTTGGCGCACCTTCAACTTTTCCGTTAAATACATCACCGCAATATTCCCAGGTACCTTTAAGTGGATTTGAGTAATTAAATGAAGTAATTATTAAACCCAATATTACCAGGCAACCGGTTTTATAGATTGTTTTTATGCTCATATTTAGATATAACACCAATTAAGGGCAGATATTGTAAATGTTAAATGACCATTTACGCCCAATTAATACCTTTTTTTAATAAGGATAAAGTTTTTTCTTCCTCGCTGCCAGGCTCCGGATGATAATTATAAACCCACTTGGCAGTTGGCGGCAGGCTCATGAGTATTGATTCTATCCGGCCATTTGTTTCTAATCCAAATTTGGTGCCGGCATCGTATACCAGGTTAAATTCTGTGTACCGGCTGCGGCGCTGGTATTGCCAAAGCTGTTGTTGTTCGGTAAATGGAGTTTCGCGGTTGCGTTTAACCAGCTCGGTATATATCGGGATAAATGAACGCCCCAAAGCTTTTGAAAATTCAAAAATGCCTTCCCAGGTCAACCCATCGTTTGCCGTTAAGCGATCGTAAAAAATGCCCCCTATTCCCCGGGTTTCGTTGCGGTGTTTAATAAAAAAATAATCATCGGCCCAGGTTTTAAAGCGATGGTAGAAATCGTGGTTAAATTGCGTACAAACCGACTTTAAATAAGCATGAAAGTATTGCGCGTCGCCATCAATAACATAATGCGGGGTTAGGTCTATCCCACCGCCAAACCAGCGTAACGGCTCATGGTTAGCGTTTGTGGACGGCATCTCAAAATAACGAATGTTCATGTGGATAATAGGAACCATCGGATGATTTGGATGGATAACTATTGATACGCCGGTGGCAAAAAAGTCTTCCTGGTCTACATTCAGCGCTTTTTTCATGGTATGGGGAAGCTTACCATGAACAGCAGAAAAGTTCACCCCGCCTTTTTCAAAGATCTTCCCGTTTTGAATAATCCGGGTACGACCGCCGCCGCCGCCATCACGCTCCCACTTTTCTTCCTCAAAGTGCGCTAGTCCGTCACAATCTTCCAGCGCTGCGCATATTTCATCCTGTATCAGTTGATATTCAGCAGCTATCTCTTCCTTGCTAATCATGGGACGAATTTAGTTGTAAAAGTTGTAAGTGTTGTAATAGTTAGAAAAACTTACCTGGTCTAACAAAAGAACAATGTAAATATCTTTACAACACTTATAACCCCTGCAACCCTTTTAACTTATCTCAACATAATCCAAATCCTTGCTGAAAGTTTCTTTTAGTTGACTTAAAG
>JAQBOS010000557.1 GCA_028287925.1 Mucilaginibacter sp.
CTGGGGTTGTTCTGTAGACAACGAGAGGGGTGCGTCTATTGGTGTATTCGGTAAGAATAATAAGCTGATTATTATAAAATTTCTTATTGCAAAATTCTATGATTTTAGGATGGCACCGGTAATGTTCCCGCAATAGTGTTTTAGCCACATTTGGAAAAAGTTCTATCAGCGAGGATAACAAACTATGATCTGAATAACGGTAAGATGCAGGTAAATCAAAGGAATCAAAGACCAAATTGGTCTTATTTTGCAATTCCGAATCAACTACGTTCGGCAATTGTTTTAGATCTCCGACGATGACCGCTTTTTTTGCGCAAGACAAAGCGAGTGCACCTGTTGCAATATCAACTTGCGAGGATTCGTCAATGATTATATAATCATAAGAAATATCATCAGATAAACTTCTTTTTAACGAGTACGTAGTACTCATAATAACGGGGTAATCGGTTAGGAAGTCGGCTGAATTGTTATGAAGATCTTTTATTGCATATTGTTTCCTCGCCCCGTTTGCATGTTTTTTATATAATCCTGCCTTTAAAAGCAACATTGAAAGCTCTGTGTAATCTTTCATTTTACTGTCAAATGAAAAGTCTGTTAGCAAGTTTTCTATGCTTTTTATTCTTTTTCGTAGTTCATGGATTTTTGTCAGATAGTATTTTGATTGGCAAAGGGAAATCATTTCATCAAAAGAATATGTGTAAAACAACTTATCTTTAATGCCATACTTTATTCTAAAAACCAATTTCTTTAGAAAGTTAAAGCCCTTGAATTTTAACGCTTGATTTTCAATTGAAGCCCATAATGATAGTAAATCGTCAGCGGTTATTTTTTGCTTAAAGATAGATGAATGCCCGGTGTCCCCGTTGCGTGTATTCTGATGGTGTTTATATTCTGTCTCTATTTGATCAAGCTCTTGCTTTAATAATGCTAGTTCGTTCTTTTTGTATAGATTTTCGACGAGTCTGGTAAAAAGACTTTGTAAATTTTCTTCTGCTTTCTTTTTTTCTGAATCTGACAATTGATATTCTGATAAATCGGGAATATTTATCTGACTTTCAATGAATTCTTTTTTATTTTCAGAATTACCAAGAAGCGCTGCAATGAAATTAATTCCGTTTTTCGCGAGCTTTTCGTAAACATTTTTAGTGGCGGAATTGTTACTTGAAACAATGGCAACGCGCTGACCATTTATTACTGCATTTGCGATGATATTTAATATGGTTTGAGTTTTCCCCGTTCCCGGAGGACCTTCGATAACGCTCAAGGGGTAAGAAAATGCATTATTCACAGCATCTTTTTGACTTATATTAAACCCAAAGGGGAAAATTTGAATCGGTTGATGATTATTGTCTGGCAAGGGCATGATGCCCTTCAAATAACAGGCGAGAATACAATCATTAGGTATAAACGAAATTCGTTCGTAGCTATTTTGGAGTATATTGTTTCCCTGCTCTGTTTTAAGTCCAATAGTCTCCGCAATCTTTGTCAAATACGTAAAAACGCTATTGGGCTTATTATCACTTATTGCAGATTTAACAATCTCCACCCTATTTCTACTATAAGAATATTCCTTGTTATTATTTTTATAAATTATGACACATTTGTCATCGCGATATGAAAAGAAATAAATTTCGTCTGTTTTGTTTACGCCGTCAATAAATATTAATTCCCTTTTTAGCGGCATATTTCGTGATTAAATACTGTGCATTTTAACAACTTTAGCTATTTCAGCTGGATTATTTAAAATTACGGGGAAGTTTCTGGAGCTCTACCACTCCCAAATATACATAATAACCAACAGTAGATACAAAAGCAAAATTATTATTGAAATAGGAGATGACGGTGGTAGAAAAATGTGTGACGTTAAGACTAATTGCACATCAGATTGATAAGCAATCTTACTTCTTTGCTGCTCAGCATCTGAAAAGCTATACGTAATGTTGAGTAACCTATCTACGAACATTTTCACTTTTTGTAAATGCCGCAATTTTCTTTAAATCTTCAATAAATTGATTCGGGAATTGTACTATAGCGTTCACTAAAAGGCGCAAGAGATTGCGCCTTTTTCTGTTTAACGATTTCGACAATATTTTCTTTGGAAAATCCCGGTATTTTGCCAGCCTTTTCTCCTTTACAAACGCCCGCTATGGAACTTACCGGCAATAAAATCAAATCGGGATAAATGCTGCACAGGACGCAGTTGAAAGCAATGGATTAAATGAACCAACCGTCCGGCTGATTGCAAAAATGCCATTTCCATGTAAAAACAGGTTATAAAAATCAAAATATTTGGATTACTCAATATTAAAAATGCAAAATCTATTTTTTTTTCAATTAAATTATTGATAAATATTGACTTTTTTACAATTAAACAATTTTATTACGGCATTTAATCATACAATTTTATTAAAAAAATTTAATCATGAATTTTAATTACAAAAACTTAATTATTTTAAATGTTTTAAATAAAAATACCAAAATTCATATTTTAAATTAATAAGAAATGTAACATTTTTATTGTTTTTCAAACTATCACGTGTTATTTATGACATAAAAAAAATAAAGAAAGAAATTTTTACCATTTTGTAAGCAATTAATTTATTAACTGACTTAATCCCTTACGAATGAAAAAACTATTACTTAAGAGTATGGTGGTTTTATTGCTTTTAGCATCCCATGCTTATGCACAAACCCGAACAATCTCCGGAACAGTATCCGACAAAGACGGCCTCCCGATGCCCGGCGTCACGGTAGTTGTAAAAGGCACCAAAACAGGCACACAAACCAATGCAAATGGAAGATTTTCAATTGAGGTGAATACCGGGAAACCTACCCTGATCTTTACCTTTATTGGATATTCCACTAAAACCGTCGAAGCATCCGGTAATGAAATGAACGTTGTTATTGAACCTAATCCAAGCCTGCTTTCAGAGGTTCTGGTTGTTGGTTACGGCACACAATCAAAAAGAGCGAATGTTGGAAGCATTTCTCATGTAAAGGGCTCAGAACTTACTGAACAACCTGTACAAAGTTTTGAACAGGCACTTGCAGGGAAAGCAACAGGTGCGCAGATTACTATCCCGAGTGGTCTTTTAAATGCGGCACCTATTTTTCATATCCGCGGCACAAATTCCATTTCATTAGGTTCTCAACCACTCATCGTAGTGGATGGCGTACCAAGCTTTGATGGCAACGTTGGCGGTGGCGAATCAGGCAGTAACGCATTAGCCAATATCAATCCTAATGACATTGAAAGCATTGACATTGCCAAAGATGCATCTGCAACAGCCATATATGGAAGCAGGGCAGCAAACGGGGTTGTATTTGTGACAACAAAAAAAGGAAAAAAAGGAGCTGCAGTGGTTGGCCTTGATAGCTGGATGGGGGTAACAAAGGTATATAGGTTCCCCAAATTATTAGATGCATCACAATATGTTGCAGAAAAAAACGAGGCGCTGGTAAATGCCGGCCTGTATAATCCCGCAAGCTTTTATACAGCTTTAACTCCGGGGCCTGATGGAAGCCCCATTAATACGAGCTGGAAAAATCATATCTACAGAACAGGCACTTCTTACAATACCACCGCCAGTATCTCAGGGGGAACAGACAAAACCACATACTATGCTTCAGCAAATTGGAGCAAACAGCAGGGCATTATTGTTAAAAATGAATTTGCCAATAAAGGAATGCTCTTCAATGTCGATCATAAAGCGAATAAATACATTACCATTGGGGCAAAATTAACTTATGCAGATCAGCAAAACCTTGCTGCAACATCATCTGGCTCCTTAAACGGCGAAGCATATGCTACCGCAGGCCTGGGAAGGCTGGCTCTACTGCTTCCGCCAAACGTTTCTCCTTATAACAACGATGGATCTTATAATTTAAATCCATCCAACGGATCACTTGGCTTAATGAACAATAAAGGATTTACGAACAGCTATCCAAACCCGCAACCGGCGATAGATCTTGATCGTGCAAATAATGAGCTTCAGCATACAACTGCCAATTTTTATGTACAGGTAAAGCCATTATCATGGATCACGTTAAAAACGAATTACGGAATTGATTATATCAATTCAACTAATGATACCTTTTTTGACCCAATTGATAACTTCTCAATAGTTAACGGCGTTACAACCAACAATGCTTCAGCTACTGACAACTATACAATAAGCAAAAGATACGTATGGGATAATACAGCTCAGTTTGATTACACTATTGCAAAAAAACACAATCTGTCTTTATTATTGGGTAATGAGCAGCAGGGTACAACCGTATACGGCTTTGGTTTGAACCGTTCCATACTTTCTGACCCTGCATTTAATCAAATACAGGCCGGTTACGTTAACGTTGCCACCAATAACTTGCAAAATACTCAAAATTACCTGGTTTCGTTTTTTGGACGCTTACAATATAATTTTGATGAAAAATATTTTTTAAGTGCAACCTTAAGAAAGGACGGATATTCTGCCTTTGGAACGGATAAAAAATATGGTTATTTCCCGGGAATAGGCGCTGGCTGGGAAATTACTAAAGAAGCTTTCTGGAAAAACATTGGCGCTGATAAAATATTCAGCAGTTTTAAAGTTAAGGCAAGCTATGGCAGAGTTGGCAATAATAGCGGATTACCGGATTTTGCTTCTTATGGCACTTATGGCAGTGGCTTATTTAATGGCAACCCTACACTTACGCCAAATGCAACCGGCAACAACCAATTAGGCTGGGAAACCAGTTCAAAAACAGACATTGGCCTGGATTTTGGAATTTTCAACGACCGGATAACCGGTGAATTAGGTTATTATAAAAACAATGTTACAGGTTTAATATTCGGGTTTCCTGAACCGCCATCAGCTGGTTTACCAACAACCCTCCCCCTTGTTAACATTGGGTCCTTGTACAACAAAGGCATTGAACTTAACATTAACGCCGATATTATAAGGTCATCGGCATTTAAATGGAGTTCAAACTTTAATATCAGCTATAATAAAAACAAAATAACGTCTTTAGTTCCCGGCACCAACTTTGTTACTTACTCAACTTCAAGCCTTGAGGTAACCAATATTAACAAGGTGGGTGGATCTGTTGGAGATCTATATGTAGTTCGCTCTGCCGGCGTTGATCCTGCAACAGGCGACAGGATCTTCATTAACGGTTCAGGACAAAAGGTTTATTATACATTTACAGGCACCACTCATTATTTTGTACAAGGCCCCAATGGAACGCTAACGCCGTACCTTAAAGCAGATGGCTCAAAAAACACCATAAACCAAACGGCTGATGCGATTGATTACGGCAATGCTACTCCTAAATTTATAGGTGGGTTAAGCAATACATTCCGTTACAAAAACTTTGATCTAAGCTTACTATTAACTTATCAGCTTGGGTTTTACGTTTATTACGGAACAGGGGCCACTTTAACCGACCAGCGTTTCTGGAATAACTCGACCAATATTTTAAACCACTGGACAACTCCAGGCCAGGTTGCTCAATACCCCAAAGTGGTTTTTGGCGATAACGTTTCTAACGGAACCTCTTTCCCTTCCGATTTCAATGTTTACAAGGGAGATTTCTTAAAAGTTAAAACAGTAAATTTCGGATACACAATTCCCAAAACTTTCTTAAATAAGATTGGTGTATCAAGCGTTCGGGTTTATGTTTCAGGCCAAAATTTATTCGTATTTACCAAATATCCTGGTCCAGACCCTGAAGTAGGATCAAATGGCACTGCAAATAGCAGCCCGGGTGTCGACAGAAATACCGTTGCCAATGGCAGAACAATTACTGCGGGCTTCTCACTTAAGTTTTAATTATTAATTTAAAAGAAATGAAAAAGAAATTTATATTTATTGTAGGCATAGCATTATTTAGCAGTTATTCCTGCCAAAAAAGCAAGTTATATCCGGCTTTGCAAACCTCGGTTTCAAACCAAAATGGCGCTCCATTTTCAACGTCGTCGCGAATTTATAGCCAGTTATTGGGTTTATATTCCAGTTTAAGGTCGGGGAATTTATATGGAGGCCGGTACCAGGTATATAATGATGTAAAGGCTGATAACTGGATAAACTCAACTGCAAACTCAGTAACTGCCTATCAAACCTGGACGGCAACAGTAACCGGCACCAGCCAGGAAGTATCAGGCAATTCAAGCGTATGGACACAGGCCTACATAGCCATTAATAACAGTAATCTTTTTATTGATGGAATGGCTTCAACCGGATCAGCTGTAGTAGGGGCATCATTAGCAGCAAATTACGTTGGCGAAGCAAAATTTGTGCGCGCACTTGCTTATTATACTTTATTACAAATGTATTGCCAGGCTTATTCTGTTAGCAATGGTGCAACTCCGGGCGTACCGCTTCGTTTAACCGGGTTATCATCATATGGAAATTATGCATTGGCGCCCTCAACTGTGGCGCAGGTATATGCACAGATTATAAAAGATCTGAATGAAGCAGAAACATCCTTACCTTCTGCTTATTACACTTCGGGTACATCACTTGATGCTGTATCAAACACGATAAGAGCGCACAAAAATTCGGCTATAGCATTTAAAACCAGGGTTTATTTAAGCATGGGTCAATATGCCAGCGTTATTACTGAGGCTAATAAAATTGTAAGCCCATCGGCGCCGTTCACCGCTACAAGCGGGGTGCCTAATGCTTTGCAACCCAATGTTGCGAACGCTTTTAAAAGCCCTTACACTACAACAGAATCAATATTTTCTGAGCCTTTTACCACCACAGAAACCGTTGGCGGGCAAAATGCGCTGGCTGATTATTTTAATAGTACCGGCGCAGCTGAATTTTATATCAATGCCAGCAGCGCATTATTTACCGACTCAAAATGGAAGACAACAGATGCCAGGAGAGGTTTTATAAATGTAGTTGGGTCTAAATCATATCTTACAAAATGGCCCCTGGGTTCGCCATATCTTGACTGGGCGCCTGTAATGAGATATTCAGAAGTTTTATTAAACCTGGCAGAGGGGATCGTTCGCAGTTCAGGCACATTGGATGTGCAGGCCATATCATTATTAAACGCTGTAAGGGGCCGGTCAGACGCCACTACTGTATACTCAGCGGCCAGCTTTCCTAATGGTGCGTCAGATTTAGAAGCTGCAATTTTGGAAGAAAGGAATATTGAATTCCTGGGCGAAGGGTTAAGATGGGCTGACCTCTTACGTTTAGGTCTTCCAATTCCCGCAAAAGCAAATGTTCCGCAAATTCCGGTTGCAGGTTTCAATTCGTCTTATATCTGGCCAATGTCCAGTGGTGAACAGCAAACAAATTCACTTATAGGAAGATAACCAAAGGTTTAATTTTAAAATAAATAAGCCCGCTCAAGCAAATCTGAGCGGGCTTTTGCTTTAAGTCACTAAATTCATGAACTCATGGCGTAAACAATAATATTTACACCAAACTTGGTATTATCTTCAGCCAAAAAACGTTTATTCCTGAAATCATAATCCCACTCGCAACCATAATCTTTATTGCTGTACAATACGGCTATCCTGCCGTTAATGGTAATAGCTTTCAGATATTCGTGAACCAGGTCATCCCCCCAGCCATTTAATTCAAAAGTTGTATTGGGAGGCCCCTTTTCAAAAGTAAAAAAGGAACGGTATATTTCGTGATCGTTAGGAATTTTCTTTAAAGCATCCTGCCCGAATAGCGATGCCATTTGCGCCTCGAAGGATTTTGCAAAAAGGCCGTCAATATCATGGTTGCAATCATCAGCAAATACAAAACCGCCATTTTGCACATATTTTTTAAAGTTCGCCCGTTCCTGTT
>JAQBOS010000508.1 GCA_028287925.1 Mucilaginibacter sp.
TATATCCCCGCTTAAAGTTCCACCCAGCCCTGAGCCTCCTGCAGACGGAGTTGCTACCAATTGCGCCAGATCAGCATTTGCACTTTCAAGCCAGGCTAATGATTGTACCATCACTGCTTTTTGCGTATCGTATTTTGGGGTAAGGTTTGCTATCCCCTGCAATGCTTGAGTCATCGGGATATCACCTCTTTCCATGCTCATTTTACTGAACAGGTAAGCTCTGAAAAATTTACCCAATGCTTCGTAAGGATTAACAGCTGCACCGCCAGATGTAGTAGCCTGGCTTTCCATAGCCAATACGTTTTTTAGGGCGATGTAATAATCCTGCCCTGAGCCAAAGTCATAAGTATTATTACCATAATAATTATAGTTATAAATATAATATTGGTTATAGATCTCGCTTGAGCTGCCTGCCAGATCAACCATGTTATTTAAAACACCGTTAAGCAGCAGTGACGCCGGAACGCTGTTGGGCACGTTGTTATTTTGAGTCAGATCCTCAAAACTCTTTTTACAACTGCTTACCGCCAGTAGCACCAGCAAAGGCAGTAAATAAATTCTAAATATCTTTTTCATGATCGTTTTCCTGTTTTAATTAGAATGAAAGTTTTACGTTAACACCATAGCTGCGTACTGATGGTGATTGAAGCCCTGTTAAAGCAGTTGCGGAGTTAGCATATTGATCTAAGTCCACATCTTTAAATTCAGGATTTTTGTAGAAGTACAATAAGTTACGCCCGTAAATTGAAGCCGATGCTCTTGTGATAAAGGTTTTTGCCAGCCACTTTTTAGGGAAACTGTAGCTGATGTTTACCTCGCGCAGCTTAGCATAAGTTTTGCTCATTAAGTTGGCTTCATCTACGTTGTAGTATTCACTGGCATATTCCTGCACCAGGGCAGTTGTTTGATTTGGTGCATATTGTAACGCTCCGTAATTTAAAACAGCGCCTGTAGCTGAATTATAATTTGGTGCTACACCATTTGAGATCTGTACACCCTGACCAATATAAGTACCTTTGTAGTTTGGATTTGGTTTTTGATTGTTTGCAGGGAAACTTAACCAATCCTGGTAGCGGGCAGCTCCCAAAGCGCCTTCGGCGGTAAGTGCATTGCTACCGCCACGGATGGTTTTATTATGAACATAATCCACAGTAACACCACCTACTGAACCATCAAACTGGAAACTTAAGCTTACATTTTTATAATGTACAGTATTTGAGATAGACCATGTATAGTCAGCATTCAGATGTCCAAGGTATTGTGGTACCGGGTTTACCAAAGGCTCACCGTTTGAACCATTTATAACCTGGCCGGTTGGCGTTCTAACAAAAGCGGTTCCGTAAAATTTATCAGTACGGTCGCCTTGTCTAAAGTAGGTATTGTAAGTGTTTTGCCCTGCCGGAAGCTCCTGGTAAATGCTCTTAAAGGTGCTCCAGTTAACCAAAACATCCCATCCAAAACCACCCAGGTCTTTTATTGGCGTTCCCTGTAAGGAAACCTCGTAACCGGTCTTTTTGGTTTTCAAAGCATTCAGGAACAAGGTTGAGAAACCAGTAGAAGTAGAGATGGTGTTAGCCAGGATCTGTGGTCCGTCAATATATTGGAAAGCTGTAGCACTTAAGCCCAAACGGTTTTGTAAAAACTTAATATCAAAACCTTCTTCGTAGTTAACACGGGTTGATGTTTTAATACCTGTTTGATACAGGTAGTTTGAAGCATAACCGGCAGCCTGGCTGTTGTATGGCTTACCAACAGAATAGGAGGTATTCAATGAATAATCAGGACCGTTGTAAGGTGAATTATAAGTTGTACCATAACCCAGCGGATTATCAAAAAGTGATGCGCCGGTGCTGCCGCCAAATGCTGTAATTGAGCTATATGGAGCAGGGCCGATAGTTGGGCTGGTAGCATCAGAACGTACATTTGAATAAGAAGCACGCGCTTTTAAGAACGAAATAAAATCAGGCAGGTGGATATAATCTGAAACCACAGTTGCTGCTGATAAGCTTGGATAATAATAAGTGGTTACGTTTTGGAATGCCGATGATTTATCAACACGGCCGGTGCTTGATAAGGTAGCATAGTGGCCAAATGATAAATCGACAGAATAGTAACCGCTTAAGGTTCTAAGCTCAGAACTAAAGCTGGTTGCCTGGATAGGGTTTTTTGAGTTACTGAAAGCGTATACATTTGGTACGTTCAAATAATCTGTTGAAACCCAGCTTGAGTTGTATTTAAAGCTGCGTAAGTTACCCCCTACCAAACCTGATATGTTCAGGAATTTTTTAGCGGTGTAATCAAAGTTTAATTTTAACTCTGTGTTGTTCTCAAACAGGTCACGGCGGTCTTCGCGATAATCGCCCTGGTTACCTTCGCGTCCATAAGGGTGTGCCGAGTATGGCAAATCTTCTGTATGCAGCAGGTTATAGGTATCTATTTGTGATTTTAAACCTACGTTAAGGTGGTTATCAATTTTGTAGTTACCTGAAATGTATCCGTAAGTATCGTTTTTGTAGTGTGAGCGGGTCCATATTTGTGTTAATAAATATGGGTTATGGTAACGGGTATATTCAGCAAATTCAGATTGCACATTTGTTTTACCCGGTTGCCAGATAGCTTTAATATCAGGTGCGTTAACACTCCAGTCTGCACCTGTCCATATTGCTAAGTTATAGATGATACTGTTAGGACCATACTGAACATCCGGATAATCATCCGTGCTCTGACGGTTAAAGTCAACACTTGCTTCAAATTTTAAACGTGATGTTGGGTTAAATGAAGCGTAAAAGTTAACGTTTGCTATATCAAGGTATTGTGAAGGAATATAGCTTGACTGATGCTGTTGTGAAACTGATAACCTGGTAGTATAGTTATCGCCGTTAGCAGTTAAAGCAATGTTATTGTTTGTTTGATAGCCCGTGCGTAAAAAGTTAGCCAGGTTGTTAGCGCCTACTGCATTCCAGGGAGTGCCCTGGCGAACGCCGTTAACTATTGGACTATCATATTGAGGGATCGACTGACCTGCGAAATACGGCCCCCAAACATCATAATCACTATCAACACCACCCGGTGCACCACCTTTACCATCAACAAAGGTATAGAAAGTGTTTTCGCCCGGGCCGTATGAATGCTGAACGCGTGGAAACGCAACAAAGCCTTTATTAATAACTGTACTGCTGTTTATATCAACAGTAAGTCCCTTTTTATTGCTTGTGCCTTTTTTAGTAGTAATTAAAATAGCGCCGTTTGCTGCGCGGTTACCATATAAGGCTGCCGCTGCAGGGCCCTTTAACACAGTATATGTGTCAATATCATCGGGGCTAAGGTCAAATGTATCAGAATTGATAGGTAAACCGTCAACCACATAAAGCGTAACAGTGTTACCACGAATGGTTACGTTAGGAACACCCAATACTTCGGAAGTTGCACCTACTGATAAACCGGCTACTTTACCTATCAAACCATTGATAGGGTTAGGGTCGCGTGCAGTTGTTAAAGCATCGCCGTTTACCGTTTGAATTGAATAACCAATGCGGCGTGTTTCTTTTTTAACACCCAAAGCTGTTACTACAACTTCATTTAATACTTTTGAATCATCTGCAAGTGATACGTTGTAATTGGTTTGATCGCCAATGGTTATTTCCTGGGTTACAAACCCCAGAAATTTAAATACAAGCACCTGGCCTTTTTCAACGGTGAACAGGAAGCCGCCGTTAATATCCGTTACGGTACCTTTTGTAGTACCTTTAAGCGAAACGCTTACGCCTGGTAAAGGCTGTTTTTTGTCATCGGTTACCGTACCGCCGATCTTTGATTGCCCGAATAAAAGCATCGGGGCAAGACAGAATAACAAGACCGTTAAAACGGTCTTAAATCGCATGTAAATCTGGTTCATCTGTTAATTTTTAAGAGTGATGGGAAGGATGTTTTCATGCAGCAATACTAAACTTTGTTTATTATTAGTAAACTAAATTAGTATTAAGCAATACTTAACAATAGATGTAGAAAATGTTAAATAGATAGATTTCTGTAACAGGGGCGTTACTTATTGCTTACAATATTTTAATATTGGGGAGAGGTCCGAAAGTCGGGAAAGTCCGGAAGTCCGAAAGAAAAAAGTTGTGTGGTTCTGTACCCGTCCCCGCGGGGTTTCTTTGAAAAAGGACCCTGCGCCGCCTGCTAAGTATGTAACTATGCCTGCTTTTTTTCCTGACCGCAATCCGGATTTATTTTATAGGGGCATCATGGAAGGTTCCGTCCCCGCAGGGTCTCTTTGAAAAAGGACCCTGCGCCGCCTGCTAAGTATGCAACTATGCCTGGTCTTTTTCCTGACCGCAATATGGATTTATTTTACAGGAGGATTATGGAAAAGATTTGCTAAGTTTAAAAAGCTTCGTAAATCTGATTATTTTCAAAACTAATCTCTAATCACCAGTCTCTAATCTCTAACCCCTATCCATCCAGGTGTGCCAACGCAAGTTCCTTCAAATGAGCTACATTGTCAACCGGAACATTCATTTCCTTTGCCATGTCGTCCCAATAACGTAGCCTGATTATTAAATCGGCATCGGGATCCAGCTCAAATTCATCAGCTTCCTCTTTGCTCATCCTGCCGCCCTGGAACTCCAGCGTGGTCTTGCTCGCTTCAGAGAGCTTATTATAATATTCAGGATGCTTATAAGTAAGATATCTTTTAGCCAGTACATGGCCCTGAACCAAATTGGCCAACCGTTCAGAAAAGCCGCGTTCCAACAAATAATCGGCACCCAATTTTTCGTGATCTACATTGCCCATGCCATCCATGCTTTCAGTCTCGCCTTCTTCGGCACATAAATGGCCAATGTCATGAAAAAATGCGGCAAGGATCACCTCATCATCATAACCCTCTTCTTCGGCAAGCGCCGCCGCCTGCGACATGTGTTCCAGCTGAGAAACCGGTTCGCCTATGTAATCCTCATCTCCAAATTTTTCATACAATGAAAAAACCTCATTTACTATGGCCTTGTGGTTATTTGCTGCGGATCTCATCTGGGTAATTTTTAAGTGCAAATTAAATAAATGAATGTTATGGTTGTGTTAAGAGTTGATTAATGTCGCAATTGTCTGAATCAGAAATTTCAGAAATTAAGAATGAACATGATGCTTGCGGCCAGAGCTATCAGACTTTCAATTCTCAAACCCTATAAACGGCGAAGCCTTCTTGAACGCCTTAGAAAACAAACAAGAGGTGAAAAATTCTGATCCAGACAAAAAATCAGCGAAATCCTTAAATCAAATATATCAGCGGTTCGGTTTAACTTTTCTTAACAAAAACATTATTTTCCGGCATTTGCTTTATTAGTTACTTTGCGCTGCAAACCTTTTAATATTAATGGAAGAAGACATCCTGATCCAGATCAGTAACCGGATTAAAGACCGGAGGCGCGAAAAAAACATCACCGTACATGAACTTGCCATAAGGGCCAATGTTAGTAAAGGATTAATATCCCAGATTGAGAACAGCCGAACCATACCTTCGTTAATGGTACTAATAGAAATCATTAAGGCGCTTGAAATTGACCTTAATGAGTTTTTTAAAGACATCCGGTCAAAAAGCGAGGAACTTCCCATCCTGGTAAAAAGAAAGAACGAATACGAGCATTTTGAAAAAGAGCATGCCACAGGGTTTCATTACCAGCGCATCTTTACAAAATCCATCAACCCCAGCACCATTGATATTGTTATCCTTGAGCTGGAGCCCGATGCTATCCGCCCCCTGGTTGAAACCGATGCTTTTGAATATAAATATATATTAGCAGGCGAGATAGAATACCAGATTAACGAGAAAAAGATAATCCTGAAACAAGGCGATTCCATGTTGTTTGACGGGCGGATCCCCCACACCCCTAAAAACCTTGGCACAACAACCGCCAGCATGCTGGTAATTTATTTTTTTGAGGAGAAGAAGTGAATTTGAAGATTAGTTTGATTTGGCGATTTGAAAATGAAAAGTCAATCTTCAAATCAACTAATTTCCAAATCTTCAAATCATTAACCTAATCTTAATACTAATTTAGTTTAGTTTTAATGAACTATGTTTAGTATTGCTCAACAATTATTGAGCAATTATGTCCATAAAATTAGTAGTATTTGATATAGCCGGCACAACGGTTAAAGATGATCATGACGTAAGCAAGGCTTTCCAGGCTGCTTTACTAAAATCGGGGTATGAAGTTCCAATCGACCTTATCAACCCATTAATGGGTTATGAAAAAAACCTTGCCATCAAGCAGATCCTTCGCTTGCATGAGCATAACGATGCCAAAATAACTACCGAATTGGTAACCGGCATCCATAAGGAATTTGTACAGCAAATGATAGCTCATTATAAAACAGCTCCCGATATTGAGTCTTTGCCAAACGTTGAGGAAACCTTTGCCGCATTACGTGCAAGAGGTGTGCAGGTGGGTATAAATACAGGCTTTTCCCGCGATATTGCCGATACCATTGTTAACCGGTTGCAATGGGTTGAAAAAGAGTTGATCGACCATGTAGTTGGCTCGGACGAGGTAGAGCTTGGTCGCCCTCATCCTTATATGATCCAAAAAATGATGATTGATGGTAAAATTGACAGGGCAAGAGAAGTTGCCAAGGTTGGCGATACCGAAGTTGATGTACGCGAAGGTCAAAGCGCTGGTTGTAAATATGTTATAGGTATTACTACCGGCACTTTTACCCGCCAGGAGCTTGAGGCATACAATCCTACCCACATTATTGATGACATAGCCGAGGTATTAAATATCATAAGCAAATAGTTATGACTGCAATGGATCGCCTGCGTGCTAAGGTTGCCAAATGGCCATATTCTCTGA
>JAQBOS010000600.1 GCA_028287925.1 Mucilaginibacter sp.
AATAGGCTCGTTTAACAGGTCATAACCCATAACCGTAGTTTCATTGGCATAATGCGCCGCTATCCGGTGCCAAACATCAATAGTTAATTGCTGGCTGGCCTTACTTTTAAACAAAAACGGGTACCCATAGCCATCATCAATATTATCGCCTGTTTGTCCGCCAGGGGCGGCGTGCATATCTAAAATAACATATAAGCCCTCTTTTTTGCACCAGCCTATCACCCTGTCAAGCAGCTCAAACCCACGGTTTGGGTTGTTCTGGCCCATATAGCTTTCCGCTGTAAAAAGGCGGTAATTAAAAGGAATGCGGATAGAATTCATTCCCGATGCTTTTAAAAAGTGGATATCAGCTGCGGTAATATAAGTGTCCTGGTATTTTTCCCAGAAAGCCTTTACATCTTCGGGTCCCAATATTTCTGCCAGGGCCTGATTGATCAGCTTTGGCGAGTTAACGTTTTTAAATTTAAACATATAGCCCTCAGGCACCAGCCAGTTACCCAGGTTTGTGCCCCGCATTAAAAAAGGTTTGTTGTTTGGGCCAATAACTTCCTTCCCTTTCACGGTAATGAACTTGCCGGTTTGGGCCTTTAAAATTATAGGAGCTATAAACAGCAATAAAAAAGTGAGGATTTTTCTTAACTTATTCATATTGATACAGGAAATGGGAGGTATATAATTTGATTTTGTAAGCTAATATAGTATTATTAACTATTATCAATTACATACATTTGGGCGAAGATTTTTTCTTTAAAAACCGGCTCAGATTTTTGATACGCTTTAATAACAACGTATATTAACACTGCATTAGCTATTTAAATAAAAAAGTAAATGCGCAGTAAACATTTTAATACCAATAATATGAAACGGATAAAAATTTTAATAGCGGCATGTATATTTTGTATCTCGCCCGCGTTTGCTCAAAATTTGAAGGTGGCGGTAGCTGCAAACCTGCAGTCGGTTATAAAAGTATTGCAAAGCGATTTTAAAAGTAAGACAGGCATCATGATCGAGCCGATAGTAGGCTCATCAGGTAATTTGACCAACCAGGTAAAAAATGGTGCGCCTTATGACGTGTTTTTATCTGCCGATATGACCTTCCCCGAACTGCTTTTTAAGGAAGGGTTCAGCGCAAAAAAACCAGTGGTTTATGCACAGGGCAGCTTAATTATCTGCAGTAGCCAGGACATAGGTTTTGAGAACTGGGAAAGAGTGCTGCTTACAGAAAGGGTAAAAAAAATAGCTATCGCCAACCCGGCAATAGCGCCCTATGGCAAAGCAGCCGAAGAGGCCCTGAAGCATAAGGGGATTTTAGATGATATCCAATCAAAGGTTGTCCATGGCGAAAGCATCTCGCAGATAAATACTTACATCACCACCGGGGTGGTTGAAGTGGGCTTTACAACGCAGGCGCTGGTTAAAGATCCGGCTAATAAAAACCCCTTGTACTGGAAAATTATCGACCCCAAACTATATTCCCCCATTGAACAGGGAATAGTAATATTAAAGCATGGAGCTACCAATCCCGATGCCGAAAAGTTTTATCAATACATTTTAAGCCCGGCAGCGAAAGCTGTTTTTGAGAAATATGGGTATCATGTTCAATAATAAAGAAGCATGGGACCGTGCGATTCCCCTCTTGAGAGGGGTGCAGGGGTGTGTTCTTCGATTGCTTACCTCATTCCCTGTCCTGTGGCGGGCTGTGAGGACACAGCCCACGGGATTCCGGATAGCGATGGACTTTAAACTCCGTGTGTTCGAAACGCACATCATTAATGAATTTACCATATTTCGCAGGCCTTCGACCTGCGCTGACGCATTTAGCCCTTTCAGGGCTTTTGAAAAAAAACGTAATATTAAAGCCCTGAAAGGGCGACATATACCAGCGCAGGTCGAAGGCCTGCGCGCAGATGATGTTTTTTTAAACCTTCCTTTTAAATGGATCTAACCCCTATATATCTCACCCTAAAATTGGCAGGCATAACAACCCTGTTGCTGCTGGTTACCGGTTTGCCGGTTGCGTGGTGCTTATCCCGGGGGCGGTCGTTTTTTAAAATAGCATTGGAAGCTATTATTACTATGCCTTTGGTTTTGCCGCCATCGGTGCTGGGGTTTTATTTGCTGCTGGCGTTTAGTCCGCAGCATGGGATTGGCAAATGGCTGGAGGAAACCTTTAATCTGCAGTTTGTATTTTCATTTAAAGGTCTGGTGCTGGCATCCGTTATTTACAGCATGCCCTTTATGATAGGGCCCATAAAATCAGCCTTGCAGCAATTGCCAGTTTCCCTTTCGCAGGCATCCTATAGCCTGGGTAAAAGCAGGTGGCAAACATTTATAAAGGTGCTTTTGCCTAATATAAAGCCCTCGTTATTAACGGCAATTGTATTAACCTTTGCCCATACCCTTGGCGAGTTTGGTGTTGTATTAATGATAGGCGGTAACATCCCCGGCGTTACGCGGGTGGCATCCATAGCCGTTTATGATTCCGTTGAGCAAATGGATTACCACACCGCCAACGTTTATTCGCTTATCCTGTTCGCCATTACTTTTGTTTTGGTGATAGCCGTGTTCATCTTCAATAAATACCAGTTAAAAAGCCCTTTGGAATGATCAGCATAGATATTGAGAAAAAACTAAAGGCTTATAAAGGACAACAGGTATTGCGGGTGAAGGAGCAGTTCCCAACCGGCAGTATTACCAAAATTTACGGCCCTTCCGGAGCCGGTAAAACCACCTTTTTAAAAACCATTGCCGGTTTTACTGAACCCGAAAAAGGGGAAATTATAGTCGATAACGCAACCTGGCTAAATACAGATCAGAAGATAAACCTTTCGCCGCAAAAGCGGATGGCCGGCTTTGTTTTCCAGGATTATGCGTTGTTTCCTAACATGACCGTTTTGCAGCACCTTGAATATGCAACAACTGACACCACTTGGATAACCCACTTATTAGCTATGGGAAAGCTGGAGCCATTTGCAACCCACAAACCCGAATACCTTTCAGGCGGGCAACAGCAGCGTTTAGCTATTTTAAGGGCGCTGGCTGTTAAACCAAAATTGCTGCTGATGGACGAACCATTTTCGGCCTTGGACCCGGAAAATAAATCCGCTTTGATTACTGAATTGAAAGTGGTTTTTGAAGAACTGAGTACAACCGTATTAATTGTAACTCATAACCCGCAGGAGCTGGATGGACTGACGGATAGAGAACTGAGGATATGCTAATTTAAGAAACACTAATTGCACGAATTTATTCGAATTTCACGAATTGAGGAGGGGAGCTGATTAGAACGAATTTTCACGAATCGAGTTTGTGCTAATTCTCCTCAATTCGTGAAATTCGGTTCAATTATAAATTTTTTGCTATCAAGCTTATAGATGGTCTTTTTGTGTAATCCTTATCAAAATGAACAAATACAATCTTTCCTGAACTATTGATCACATAAGTAGCCGGAACAGGCAGTACATGATCTGTATTGCCATTGCCTTTTTCCAAATCAATCCCATAACCTTTTAGCTTGGCATACAGGTTTGGGTCAACAGTATAGTTTACGTCGTAAGCTTTCATTATTGCGTAGCCTTTATCCTGCACTATTGAAAACGACGCGTGTGTTTTTTCGATTGTTTTATTGATGTTCCCGCCCGTTTCGGGCGTTACGCCAATTACATAGGCGCCTTTAGCGGTTAGTAATTGCAATGAATCCTGCAATTGCTGAATCTGCTTATTGCAATAAGGGCACCATTGGCCGCGATAAAAAAACAGCACTACCGATTTGTGCTCCTTGAGCAGCGCTTTTAGGTCAAGCGTTCTACCTAAATTATCTTTAGCTGTGAATTCAGGAGCCTGCGTTCCATTTTTAAGCCCGGTTTGTGCCATTGCCTGTAAGCAAAAAAATAATGCAACAGCTATAAGTATGTATTTCTTCATTAGTCCTCTAATTAAATATTAAAAAAAAGGAAAGGGGAACATCCCCTTTCCCGTCAAAACAAAAACAACTCACATTTTACCTGAAGTATCTTTTTTCATTTTATCCATCTTCTTGTCCGCTTTCATTTTGCCTTTCGACATTTTATCCATCTTTTTCTTCTCCATTTTATCCATCTTCATCTTATCATTTTTCATTTTGTCCATTTTGCCGGTATCGCTAATGGCAACGCTGGTTGTTGAAGATAAATGAGTTACTGGTTTTGCCTGGATGGTTAATGATAAACAGGCTACAATAGCAGTTGCTAAAACCGCTCCCGAAATAATTGATTTCATACGTTGTAATTTTTTAGTTTTTATTGTTATTTACCCCTTAGTCGGGCATAAGCAATTAACCTTACAAAGTATTTTTAAATAGAATGAGGAAGACACTAATTGCACGAATTTATTCGAATTTCACGAATTGGAAAATGGACGAAGAATTAGCGCCAATTCGCTCTCATTCGTGAAATTCGTGGCCTCTTAGTTTTTGTTCAACTCCTCTTCAATCCTTACCTGTAGCTCTTTCTTAAAATTGTCATCAAGCTTTCTGTCTGCCTGCATGGAGCTTCGAAAAAGTTCCTGCACCATTTCATTAATAACCCGGCTTTGTTTTTTGTAGATCCTGCAAAATGAGCAGCCCACCAAATGGACACGTAGCTCAAAAGCTTCCCTGAAGGTTATTTTACCTAACGACCTTTTTTCTATCAGGAAGGTTGCCTGTTTACAGTTATATATAATTCTTTTCAAATAGCTCATAGTTTTAAATTTTAAATCCAGCTCCGCTGAAGACAGGCCCTTAAATTAAGTTTGGCGCGATGGATGATCACCCAAAAGTTTGCAGACGTTACCTTTAATTCAGTACAAATAACCTCCGTTGCCTCCTCGTCAATATGCTTCATCGTAAACACCGACATCCACAAGGCAGGCAGCTTTTGCAGGCACTTTTGCATTATCAGTTCAAACTCCCGGCTCACCAGCCGGTCTTTATCCTCAATCCCAAATTCCTTTGGCCCGTTGTTATTTATCCAATGCCCGTCATCTGCATTAAAAAAGTCGCTTTGCTCGTCCTCCGCTTCTTTTACCATTTTGTTTTGCAATCCTGACGACTTTTTCCGGTATACGTCAATAATTTTGTTTTTAAGGATGGCGGTAAGCCACGTTCGCTCCGAGCTTTTACCTTCAAACTTTGCGACTTTCTCCAATGCGGCTAAAAAAGTTTCCTGCACCAGGTCTTTTGCAAGCTCTTCGTCATTAATACGGGTTATAGCAAAGCCAAACAGGTAATCGGCGTGCGCCGCCACCCAGTGATGCGGGTTTAGTTGATGATCCATAAATTTAAATAGGCACTAATTTTTACGAATTAATTCGAATTTCACGAATCGAATTTCGCTGTAATTTATTTATTACCACAACTTATTCTATCAGCTGTTTATGCTTAGTCGTTAAGGTAGGTAAGACCTTACAGTTAATTAAAAAATATGGATCTATAACAGCTGTTAATTTACTGATTCCGCTTTTGTTCATCAGCTGATCCCGAATTACGTTTACGTACATCAACCTTTGAATTTCCGAAGGTATAGCTAAAATTCAAACGGATGTTCCTGCTATCATACTTGCTCTTTATGTTGTACTTTACGTTGGCGTAGGATGCTTCGCTGCGGGTGATACCAGTAAAGAAGATATCATTAATATTTAAAGACAAGTTTCCCTTACCCTTCACTACCTTCCTTCCGCCACTAATGCCGGTTGTTGAAAACGGGAGGTTTACCTGGTCGCCATAAGTAACCCGTGTTTGTCCGTAAAAAAACAGGTCTGCCCACCATGTTTTAGCCAGGTTTACCCGGTTATCCAATGATGCGTAGGCGGTTACCTGCTTTACTTCAACACTGGCCCGGTCATAATTAAATTGGTAACGGCTGTAAGACATTCCGCCGCTATAACTTATATCCAGTAAGTTAAACAGCTTGTCATAATATCCCAGGGCAATACCCGTATTATAATACCGGTTAAGGTTGGCTTTAATACTGGTTGTTATCCTGGTTAAATCATCCACAAGTTTAAGATCAGTAATCACATTTTTAACCGTACTATAAGATGCTGAAAAGCTAAACTTACCATTGAGATTATATGCCAACCTATAATTGTTGGTAAAGGACGGTTGCAGATAAGGATTACCCTGGTTAATGGAATAAGCGTTCTGAACAATACGAAAGGGGTTAAGGTAATTATAAGCCGGTCTGCCTATACGCCGTGAGTAGGAAAACGACAGCGAGCTTTTCCTGAATTTATAACCAACCGCCATATTGGGGAACCAATTTAAATAGTTGCGGTTAACCACGCTGTCTATAGTAACGGAGTTGCCATTAGTATAAGTTTGCTCTGCCCGCAGCCCTGCCTCCAGGGTGAGTTTGCCGAACGTTTGCTTTGAACTGAGATAACCAGCCAGCACGGTTTCCTTGTAAATAAAATTGTTACTGCCGTTATTATGCAAAATATCCCCGGCTATACCGCTCTGAGAGATGAAATCATTATTCACATTTACATGACTGGTTTTTATGCCTGTTTCTAATACTCCTTTATGTAGTTTTTGGCTGTAGTCGGCTTTATAACTATAAATGTGTGATAGGGTATGGCCGGATTGCAAAAGTTGTTGCAATGGCGAAAGCGGCACCCCGAAATTGCTTTGTGAAAGCAGATCAAGGTGATTTTTACTACTAAAATCAAATATACCGGCATCGCCATCCATACTGATCTCCTGCTGCTTTACTGAGTCGAGAGTTGTTTTATAATTAATGTTCAGGTTTATTCCCCTGCTGGTTCTGGGGTTATTGCTGTTTGAATATCTTGAAGAATCTTTTCCGGCTGCCTGTAACTGATATATACCTGTTTGTGTTGTTATTTGAGGAGCGTAATAGTTATCATTGGCTGTTATTAAAAAACCAATAATATCCTTCCTGTCAAGATAGTGATCCCAGCCCAGGCGAATGTTCTGGCTGTGATAAGGTGTCCGGTAAACAATGGAATCCAGCAAGCGCTGGCCAATATCACCCAGGTAAGTGTTTTTTTGAATCTCCTGGTATTGTTTACCTAAATTGTAGCTATAGCTGCTGTATAAGTAATTACTGCCCTTACGGTAATTAAGGGAAGCCGATACATCATTGCCTGAAAAATATTTCCAGCCATGGCCAGCTGTAAGACTTATATTAGCATCATAGCCCGGCTTACTGCGTTTAAGGGTTTTAATATTAATGATGCCGCCATCGCCCTGGGCATCAAATTTAGCTGATGGATTATATGAAACCTCGATCTGGCTGATCCCAGCTGATGCCGTGCTGTTAAGCAAGGTCATCAAATCATTCCCTGACAAATGCGTTGGCTTACCATCAATATTAATGGTTACCCCTTTGCTTTCCAACAGGATCTCATTATTATTCACGAATGCCACACCCGGAATCTTTCTTAAAATATCCGCAACATTCATCCCGGCTTTAGAGCTGCCCTCTACATTAACAAGCAAGCGGTCAAACTGCTGCTCAATAAATGGCTTTTGCGATGTAATAATTACCTCTTTTAGTTCACGGCTTTGCGGCTTTAAGAAAACTATCAGGCTATCGCTATCAAATGATGTGATCTTATATGGGAGATATCCTAAATACGTTATGTACAGCCAGGTGTTCTTAATATCTGTAATAATTGTAAAGCTTCCATCGGTGCCTGTGTTGGTGCTGCTTACAAGTTGGCTATTTATAGTATAAGCAGTTACTGTAGCCCCGCCAACCGGCTCGCCTGGTGAAGCAAACACCCTCCCTTTAATTGGTTTTCCCGCCTGTGCGAGAAGTAAAGAGGGCATAAACAAGCAGCAAAGCAAGATAAGACTTTGGTAAAAAAATTTCATAATTGCTGTTTTGCTGTTGAAGATATCGGGTCGACATATACTCTTAGATACAAAATCTTTATATCGGCCTGTTTGATCGGCCATTGGCAGGATTTTTCCGGCAACCGGCTTGCAGACAAATATGGTCCGCTTGCAGATGACCACCCCTTGCCTACAGATTCCATTTAGTTTATTCCCTATAATTAATATAGATTTGATTGTATGAAGCCCAGCGTGTTATTGTTATCTATAGGTTTTATTACTTTTTACCTGTTTACAGATTTCAACTGGCAGATGGGAAATTATTTGTCGGGGAATAAAATGTATTTGTACCTTAACTCCACGCGGGGTATTGTTTCAGAATTTTCAAGCATATTTTCCTTCCTGTTGGCTGCCATTATTGGCTACTTTAACTTCATCGGGCTTTTTTATAAGCGGAAATTAAAAACAGTATCGGTATTTGTATACATATTCCTTGCTGTACCAGGAATGATAGCCTGCAGGTACCTGGTACAGGAAGTATTGGTTTATCATATTTGGGGATTTCACAGTTACAGCGAGGGTATGCGCCAGCCACTAAGGTATTTTTTAGACAATATTTATTTCAGTATTTACTATAGTGGTTTTGGGCTGGTGTTCTTTTTTATCCAGCTTTCTGCCTATAACCAAAAAAGGCAAAACGAGTTACTGTTACAAACCCGGAATGCCGAGCTGTCATTTTTACGCTCACAGGTTAATCCGCATTTTTTATTTAACAGTCTTAATAATGTGTACACGCTTGTTTATCAATCATCGGCCAACGCCTTGCCTGCCATAAGCAAATTGTCCGAACTGTTACGGTATATGCTGTATGAAAATGAAGACCTGGTGCCATTGGGTAAAGAAGTGCAATATTTACTGAACTATATTGATTTGCAGCTGATGCGTTATAATTATGAACCGGCCCAAAAGATAACCATTGACAAATCCATAAATACAGGGCTATTGATAGCCCCTTTAACACTAATCCCATTTGTAGAGAACGCATTTAAGCATGGCGATTTGAAAGATCCCGCCCATCCGCTGGTTATTGATCTTACCGCTAATGCACATCGGCTAAACTTTTTAGTGAGTAATAAAAAAGGTAATTTTAACAAAGACGAAACAGGTGGCATCGGGCTTGACAATGTAAAAAAGCGCCTAAACCTGATTTACGGTGAACAGCATCAGCTAAGCATAGCAGAAACTGATGAAGACTTTACCGTGAAGGTAATGATCAATTTACATGAATAAGGCAATAAAAAATACCATAAACTGTATAGTTGTGGATGACGAGCCATTAGCCTTGGCTTTGTTGAGCGATTATATTGCCAGGATCCCGCATCTGCATCTGATTGAAGCTACATCCGATCCTTTAGTGGCATTAGACCTGGCTAAAACTGATTCCGTTGATCTGATATTCTTAGACATGCAAATGCCGGAACTGAACGGACTGCAATTCCTGAAGATATTACAAAAACGGTGTTTGGTAATTGTTACCACGGCTTACAGCCAGTATGCGCTTGATGGCTACGAACATCATGTAGTTGATTACCTGTTAAAGCCCATCACTTTAGATCGGTTTATAATGGCGGTAGAAAAAGCAGAGGAGCGCTTTAACGGAATGTTGCAAAAACACAAAATAGCCGCGGCTCCGGCACCCGCCCTGTCACAACATATTTTTGTTAAAACTGATTATCGCATTGTTAAAATTAACCTGGATGATATTTATTATCTGGAAGGCGCCAGGGATTATGTAATTATTAATACGGTAGCCGGCCAGGTGCTTACCCTGCAAAGTATGAAAAGCCTGGAAGAATTACTGCCGGCAAACTTGTTTGTACGGGTTCACAAGTCGTACATTGTTGCTTTAAATAAAATCAGCTTTATAGCGCGAAGCCGGGTATCTGTAAATGGGCACTTGCTGCCAATTAGTGATACTTTTAAAGACAAACTTTTTGAGTTTGTTAAACCATGAAAAATTCAAATTAAGCAGCCCGCTATACAATAAAGTGTTGACCACTTTACAGCTTTTATAACACTTCCCCGTACAAGTTCATACAAGTTGATTCATTGCGATTTCTAAAAATAAAAAAATCTAATTTTATTGTAAGGAATATAAAGCGCATCCGACTAAACATCAAAAACGTAAATAAAATAGTAAAACCATATTATATGAAATCAATTAAAATATTGGGCCTTGTTGCATTCCTGGCAATTGCAGCACTGGCATCCACAGCATTTGTTAATATTAAGCTGTTAAACAAAGTAAACGCGGATGATAAAGGCTTTGCGGTTGTTGAGCTTTTTACATCAGAAGGCTGCTCAAGCTGTCCGCCCGCGGATGAGCTGGTTGCCAAAATTGAAAAAGAGAGCAAAGACAAACCGGTTTACATCCTGGCATTCCACGTTGATTACTGGAACCGCTTAGGCTGGAAGGACCAATTTAGCAGCGCCGATTTTTCTAAAAGACAACAGGACTATGCCCGTTATTTACACATTCAAGGAGTTTATACACCGCAGATAGTGGTAAACGGAGAAACAGAATTTGTTGGCTCACAGGAAGGTACCCTTCGCGATGCTATCCGCACCAGACTGCAGAATGCAGCAACAGCCCATGTTGAGTTAAATGTTTCGACTATTGATCAGAAAAAGGCCGGTCTAAAATATGCAGTTGAAGGTGTTGACAAAAACACAGTATTGCAGGTAGCGATTTTGGAGAAAGCTGCAACATCAAAAGTGGCTAGCGGCGAAAATGGTGGCAAAACATTATCGCATGTTCAAATTGTACACAAGCTGCAGGCAGTAACGTTAAATGCAAATAACGGCACAGCAACCATTGCTTTGCCCAAGGGTTTTGACACAAAAAACTGGGAGATCATAGGCTTTTTACAAAACAAGATAAGCGGTGTGGTTACAGGCGCAGGCAGGGCCGCATTTTCAAATGAAGCCATGGCATCGGTTAAGTAGTTTTTAAATTAGCTAACTTTACAACCGGCATAACATAAACACAATGAAAGCCATAAAAGAAAAACACTCCTTAGCCATGCGGTGGTGCCATTGGGTAAACTTCCCTATCCTCACCATTATGATCTGGAGCGGGATGCTGATCTACTGGGCAAATGACGAATATTCGTTCACCTTGTTTGGTCATACGTTCTTTCGCTTTTTTCCCGAATGGTTTTATCGCTATTTAAAAATTCCATATCGCCTTTCCGAGGGTATGGCTTTTCATTTCCTGTTTATGTGGTTTTTTACACTCAACGGCATCCTTTATATTTTATATACCATTATTTCCGGCGACTGGCGTGAGCTGGTGCCAAAAAAGAATTCATTTAAAG
>JAQBOS010000512.1 GCA_028287925.1 Mucilaginibacter sp.
CCTCCCGTTCAGAAAACTCTTTTATCCCGTTCAGCAGCTCCTGGATATTTTCATAGCGGTTAAGCCCCTCTACAGATTTATCCTCATAAAGGTCCTTCAACAAACCCGAATGCTGTGCAATATGTAGCGCAGCCTCGTAAGCCGACAGGTTCTTGGTGATCACCTGGAAACTCTGGATCAGGGTAGCAAACATGTTAACCTTGCCTGCTGTACGTCCGTCCAGGTATTGAGACGCATTGATGATCACCTCAAAAGGTGTGATCTGATTTTTATCAGCGCTAACAATTATATGGTCAACGGTAGTGTCGCCAATGCCGCGGCGTGGATAGTTGATCACCCGCTTTATAGCTTCCTCATCGTTAGGGTTAAAGGTGATCCTGAAATAGGCTATCAGGTCCTTTATTTCTTTACGCTGATAAAAGGATAAGCCGCCGTATATTTTATAAGGCGTGCCCAGCTTTCGCAGTGCCTCTTCCATTGAGCGAGATTGTGCATTGGTGCGGTAAAGGATGGCAAAGTCATGCCAGTTCATTCCCTTAGTGCTCCGCTGCTGCATAATATCTTCAGCAACCAGCTTGCCTTCTTCGTTATCGCTAAAGGCGCGCATTACTTTTATTTTGTCGCCGGTTTCTTTTTCGCTGAATACCCGTTTTTTAAGCTGATCCTTATTATTGGCAATAATGCTGTTAGCTATATTTACAATATTTTGGGTCGACCGGTAATTTTGCTCCAGCTTAAATATTTTCAGATCCGGGTAATCCTTCTCAAAATTCAGGATGTTCTGGATATTGGCGCCGCGGAAGGCGTAGATGCTTTGTGCATCGTCACCCACCACGCAAATGTTTTCATTTACTGCGGCCAGTTTTTTTACAATAAGGTATTGCGAAAAGTTTGTATCCTGGTACTCATCAACCATCAGGTATTTAAACTTATGCTGGTATTTGTTCAGCACTTCCGGATGCAGTTTAAGCAGCTCGTTGGTTTTGTAAAGCAAATCGTCAAAATCCATTGCCCCGGCGCGGTAGCAGCGGGTAGCGTAGTTTTGATAGATAAGGCCTAACATAGGCCGCCTGGTTGCAATATCATCCGCCTGGATCTGGTCGTTCTTCTGGTATTCCATCCACGACACCAGGTTGTTTTTAGCAGCCGAAATACGGTTAAGCGCAATATTTGCGCTATACAGCTTATCGTCAAGGTTCATTTCTTTTATAATTGCCCTTAGTACGCTCTTGCTGTCGTCGGTATCATAAATGGTGAAGTTGCTGGGATAGCCTATTTTCTCGGCCTCAATGCGCAGCAGCTTTGCAAAAACAGAGTGAAAGGTACCCATCCAGATGTTTTTGGCATCAGGGCCTACAATTTTGGTAATCCGGTCGCGCATTTCGCGTGCGGCCTTATTGGTAAACGTTAGCACCAGGATGTTAAACGCATCAACACCCTTATTGATCAGGTGCGCCACCCGGAAAGTAATAACCCGTGTTTTGCCCGATCCTGCACCGGCAACTATCATTACCGGTCCGTTTATTTGTTCAACTGCTGCCCTTTGTTCGGGGTTTAATCCCTGTAAATAATCCAAATTCTGTTCCTCTTTTCTGCAAGGGCGAAATTAGGATTTTGAGGCGAAAGGAAGAAAAGGAATTTCGGAATTCGGATGTTAGATTTCGGATTTAATGTTTTGAACCATGATTAAAGGATTATAGGATTTCTTGATTACCTTTTAATCATGGGCATCTTTCAATCCTTTAATCACGGTTCAAAAAAAGGTTGATTACGAAGGCAGGAACAAAAATGATCAATCTACATCCAAACCAACACCGCACCCAAGGCTATAGCAGCAGGAAGCATTTGTTTAACAAGGATGGCTTTTCCGGCTGTTAACCCTCCATACAAGCCCGCAATTACCACGCAGCTCAAAAAGAACATCGCCACATTTTTAGCCCATACGGGATCACCAATTAGCAATGACCATATTAAGCCTACCGCCAAAAAGCCATTGTAAAGACCCTGGTTAGCTGCAAGCGTTCGGGTTGGCTCAAATAGTTCTGCCGGGAAGCTTTTAAAAGTTTTCCGGCCTTTGGTTGTCCATGCAAACATTTCTATCCATAAAATATAAATATGCTCAACGGCAACCAGGGCTATTAATATTAACGCAATAAGTTTCATGGTGGTTTAAATTGATTTTTATAAAATTATGTTAAATCCTGAATATTCTGCAAAGTATTATTGAGCTGGAAATTACCGACGCCAGCTTTATTTGTATATAGTTAGGTAAACCACTTGCTTTGTATGATAATACCTCGCCTGAATAGGGGAGAGCAACCGGGACACGTAGCCTTTCCGCTTTTGTCCGGCCTGTCATACTCGCGCCAGATTGAGGCCTGCAAAGCGTTCCACTTTTGCACACGGAACGGGTGGAACGTTGTGAAATATGCTCATTATCAGGATGTTTTCCTTTTCGCTAGTGAATAAATTATTGTAAATAGCTGATAATCAAATGCTGTAATATGTCTTGTCCTGAATTTGGTACTCATTACCAATAAAAATACCGCATTGCCGGTTACTTGGCAAGCGGTATTTTGTTTTAAAATCTTGCTACAACATAGCGTTTTGGCTACCTAAACGTGGGGCACGAGTAAGCCTTTCCGTTTTGTCCGGCCCGTCATACTCGCGCCAGATTGAGGGGGAGCAGCATATATATATCGATGGCTTTGTTGTTTTTATTTTTTAAACTGTTCTGATTTATGAGTGTAATGCTTTTTATTATCAAAGCCAACATAGTTTACTCCCTCACAGTATTTGATATTCCCATCTAAAACATTCGTTCCCCAAAAGCTGATAAATTCAAGTAAAGGCAATTCCTTTACAAAGGCAAGTGTTTTCAATTCTCCCGATTCTGACAATATTATTTTTTTGAGAGAATGAAGTTTTCCTAAAGTTTCAAAGTCCTTTATTTTCTTGCATTGTTCAATTTGTATCTCTTCAAGGGTATTTGATAAAGCTTGTAATAGCGCTAATGTTTCTAATTTTGATGCACTAAATATTTCCAAGGTTTTAAGGTTGCTAAAACGTTCAATGCCTTGCATTGTTGTAATATCAGTCTTAAATAAAGAAAGCCCTCTAAGTTCCAAGAACAAAGGCAATTCAGACAAATCTTTGCTTTTTGTTTTGTAACCTGTCAATGTTAAATCCTTCAATTTCTTACAAGACCCCAATCCTTTTAATCTCGAAGAATAGTCACAAGCCAAGCTTTCAAGTTTTGGAAAATTTGAAAGATCAATTACATCTTTTTTATTGTCTGCAAATCCCAAATATCTTAAATTATGCAGGGTGTTTACTACTTGATTATTAAATTTTGTTTCGGGTAAATGCAACCCCTCTAACACATTTGATAATTCGCTTAAAAAGTCAATGTTCAATAAGTCATATCCTTGAAAACAATTAATCGTAATTGTCTTGATATTTTCTTCTAAAATATATTTTATGCAAGCATCCAATTTCGATGATTCAATAATTAGTTTTTTTGAACCATCAATACCTTTTTGAAATTTAAATCCGTCTATTATTTCTGGTACCATCTTAAAATCCTCCTAACTTTTTGCCTGGTGAAAAAATTAAATTATAGGTTGGGGAAAGTTTATCAAAACTTTTAGGTCCTCCAAACTGCATCATTAACTTATGCTCATTAATAAATGCCCCTCTTGTACTCGATGCAGGGAAAAACTGATTATTTAAAAGCTTATCGCCATAAGTAGTTTCAATGTGCTTAATAGATTGCATCATTCTTGGCTCTAATCCTTTTCCTGCGTAAAATTTACCACTTTGGAACTCTAATAAATATGAACCGCTAATCTTCTCCGCTTGCGTTCCTGCCTTAACAATATTACTCATCTCACCTGCTTTTGCAAAGTCACCCTCTGCGAAGCCTAATTGTAATACCTCACCAACAAATGTTCCCCATACAGCACCTTTATCAAGCCAATTCCCTCTTGCAAACTTAACAGTATTTTTAACAGTAGAATGAATGACTGCATTCTTTATGCTGCCACTCTCCAACCCTTTAATCAGTGAACTCGCTGTTTCCCATGGCGCCTGGCGCATCACTGCTTTTAAATTATCGTACCCATGTTGAAGATCTTGTGCAAGGTTTCCAAGATACATAGCCTCTGGACCCCAGCCTGAGCTACAAAAAATAAGCGGATGGCATATT
>JAQBOS010000611.1 GCA_028287925.1 Mucilaginibacter sp.
GAATGGCCCGCTACCCTGAATTGCAGCAACGCAGCTTTATTGTGGCCTCGTTCGGTAAACCATTCCATGCAACCGGATGGAAGGTTGGTTATTGTATGGCCCCGGCATTTTTAATGCAGGAATTCAGGAAAGTTCACCAGTTTTTGGTATTCAGTGTTAATGCACCATTGCAGTATGCTATTGCCGAATATTTAAAGGATGAAAATACTTATTTATCATTACCTGATTTCTTTCAACAAAAGCGCGATCATTTCCGTAAAGGGCTGGAACAAACCCGATTTGAGCTTTTGCCATGCTCCGGTTCGTACTTTCAATCGGTAACATACAATGGCATAACAGACGAAAAAGACAGTGACTTTGCCTTGCGCTTAACAAAGGAAATTGGAGTGGCATCCATACCTACATCGGTGTTTTACACCCAGGGTACAGATCACCATGTTTTACGCTTTTGTTTTGCAAAAAGGCAAGAAACGCTGGATAAAGCCGTTGATAGATTGTTAAAGGTGTGAGTTCATAGTTGATGGTTCATGGTTCATAGTAGCTACAGAGGCGGTTAGTACCGGGCTACAGGTTTAATTTTAGTCTATGGAATAATTTTACATATTGATTTAATTGTTTTTTAATATTGTTGGCAGATTTTGCTCCTGGCTTCCGGCCATGAACTATGAACCATCAACTATGAACTTACGAAATGGATAATTTAAAGATCACCGTATTCCAGGGGTATTTGTATTGGGAAAATATTGACAGGAACCTGCAAAACATTGAGTTGCGCCTGTCCAATATCCGCGAAAAAACAAACCTCATTATTTTACCTGAAATGTTTAATACCGGCTTTAGTATGGAAGCCGAAAAGCTGGCTGAGCCAATGGGTGGTAAAACAATGAAATGGATGCAGAAAATTGCCCGCCAGTATGATTGTGTGATCACGGGCAGCCTGATCATTAAAGAAAATGATAAGTTTTATAACCGTTTAATCTGGATGCGTGCAGATGGCACTCATGAGTACTACGATAAACGGCACCTTTTTGCACTGGGTAAAGAGCATGAAACCTATACCCCCGGCAACAAAAAATTAATAGTTGAGCTCAATGGATGGAATATTTGCCCTATGATCTGTTACGACCTGCGTTTCCCGGTTTGGTTGCGCAACATTGATGCTGAATACGACTTGCTGCTGATAGTAGCCAACTGGCCCGAGCGCCGCATAGCTCACTGGCGCGCCCTGATCCTGGCCCGCGCAATTGAGAACCAATCCTATGTAATTGGCGTTAACCGCGTTGGTCACGATGGCAACGAAGTTTACCATTCCGGCGACTCAACCTGTATCGACCCTAACGGCAATGTAGTTTACTATAAACGCGATGAGGAAGACATGTACACCTTCACCATAATTGCCGACGAAGTAAAGAAAACCCGCCGCGCATTACCTTTTTTAAAGGATATGGATGAATTTGAAATAAAGACCGGGATTTAGGGATTAGGTGGATTAAGAAGGATAAAAAAATCTCCTAAATCTGCTTAATCTTAGTTATAGGATTAGGACGGATCCAAAAAATCCCTTAATCCGCTTAATCCCGGTTCAGAAAAAATAATCCAAAATAAATCCCTTAAATCTGCTTAATCCCGGTTATTTTTACCCCCTCACAATCATCAATAATTCAATGAAACTTTTCTCCTGCAGCGTTCTGTCGTTTTGTTTTGTTTCACTTTTCACGCTTTCCTTATCGGCCCAAAAGAAAAAGGATTATACCAAATATGTAAACCCTTTTATTGGCACCGGTGGACATGGACACACTTATCCCGGTGCAGTTGTGCCTTTTGGGATGGTGCAGCTAAGTCCTGATACCCGCTTAACCGGCTGGGACGGCTGCTCAGGTTATTATGACAGCGATACTACGGTTTATGGTTTTTCGCACACGCATTTAAGTGGTACGGGTATTGCCGACTATTGCGATGTGTTGTTTATGCCAACTACCGGCGAGCCAAAATTTAAGAATACAGACTATATGTCGGGCTTTAAAAAGAAGAACGAGATTGCTACTCCCGGCTATTATAAAACGCATTTGGATAAGTATGATATTGATGTTGAGCTCACGGCTAGCACCCGTGTTGGTGTACACAAGTATAATTTTCCATCAACAAAAGAGGCCAATATCATCATCGATCTGCAACACCGCGATAAAGTGCTCGATTCATGGATAGAGGTAGTAAACGACCATGAGATCCGCGGTTACCGCCGCTCACGGTCATGGGCTCAGGATCAGTCATTATATTTCTACGCTAAATTCTCAAAGCCATTTAAAACCTATGGCATTGCCGCTGACGACCAGTTGCAAGCCGGAAAAAGCAAAGCGCAGGGGAAAAACATAAAAATGTATCTCCGGTTTGAGAATCCCGGCGAGGTAATCTCGAAAGTGGGCATTTCATCTGTAAGTGCAGAAGGCGCATTAAAAAACCTGGATACCGAAGTGCCTGATTTCGATTTCAAAAAAGTTCAGCGGGATGCAAAAGCGCTTTGGATCGATCAGCTGGCAAAAATTGAGGTTGAGGGCGGTGCACCAAGTTCCTCATCACAACAGGTTCCGCAAAACACACAGGACCCTAATGCCGGCTATAACAGCCGTAACGGCGCCCGCAAGCTGCCACAGGGACAGAAAAAACAGCCTGCAATTGACTATGTAAAACAAAAGCACACCATATTTTATACGGCTTTGTATCATGCCATGCTTGCCCCAAACGTTTACAGCGATGTTGACGGCCAATATCGTGGCATGGATCAAAAGATCCACAAGGCTGATGGCTTTAATTATTATACCGTATTTTCTTTGTGGGATACCTATCGCGCCGAAGATCCTTTGCTTAACCTGATAGACCGCAAACGCACATTAGATTTTATAAAATCGTTTTTGGCGATGTATGAACAGGGAGGTTTGTTGCCTATCTGGCCGCTTGCATCAAACGAAACCTATTGTATGGTGGGGAACCATTCAATCCCGGTTATTGTTGATGCCTATGCCAAAGGCATCCGCGATTTTAATGCTGAAGAAGCATTTACAGCCATGAAAGCTGCAGTTAACCGTAACCAGTTCGGTTTAGATTCGTACCGGAAAAACGGCGTTGTTTTGTCAGATGATGAACATGAATCAGTTTCGAAAACACTCGAATATGCCTTTGACGATTGGTGTATAGCCCAAATGGCGAAAATGCTGAATAAGTCCGAGGATTATAAAGAGTTTATCCAGAGAGCCCAATACTGGAAAAACCATTACAACAACCAAAATGGTTTTATGCAAGCCCGGGCAAATGGAGGCTGGTATACTCCATTTGATCCGACTGAAATTAACAATAATTATAC
>JAQBOS010000064.1 GCA_028287925.1 Mucilaginibacter sp.
CGCCGCCGTACACAAAGGCATCCGGTATGATCCCTTTTCTGTATAAATGGAAAGATAATATATTGCCATTTACAGGAGGCACCGATGATATCATCCTGTTGCGTTTAGCAGATATCATATTGCTAAAAGCTGAAGCGGCAAATCAATTAGGGCAAACTGGTGATGCGATTCCACTGGTAAATCAAATAAGAGCCCGGGTTAATCTTGCTCCAATAACTGTTACCACCAAAGCCGATGTTGCACTGGCAATTTTGACAGAGCGGAGAATGGAGCTGGCCTTTGAAGGAACCCGCTGGAACGATTTATTAAGATATGGTGCGCAATACACTATTGATTTGATGAACAAACAGATAGACCCTTTTGGAAAACCCTTAATTTATAATGTGACAAAAAATCTGTTATTGTTTCCCGTTCCATATAATGAGATCCAACTGGATGGAAATCTTAATCCGCAAAATCCTGGTTATCAATGATAACGATCGGGTAATTTAAAAAGAACTTTAAAACGGCAACGAGATGATTTCAAATTGCCGTTTTAGTTACATTAGCAAATCAATTGAGTTAACCTTAGTAAATTACAACCATGTCAACCTTTTATAAAAGTATTTTTATTCTCTTATTACCGATATTAGTATTCAACAATTCTTTTTGCCAGCAGGCTGCTCATCGTGAAAGTAATAAAGTACAGTTTTGGCTTACCGATCCGTCCGACTCTACGTTGTTTAAGCAAAAAGCAGCTATTGAATTTGGCAACATTGCCGATCAGGCACAAATTATAACAATCGATAAATCGCAAGCTTATCAATCAATAGATGGGTTTGGATACGCCTTAACAGGTGGGAGCGCCATGCTGATAAATAAGATGAGTGCAGGCAGCAGGGTGAAATTATTGAATGAGCTATTTACTACTAATGGCAGTTCAATTGGCGTAAGTTATTTAAGAATAAGTGTGGGTTCATCAGATTTGGATGACCACGTTTTTTCGTATGATGACCTGCCCGCCGGTGAAACAGATCCTGAGCTGAAAAAGTTTAGCCTTGCTACAGATGAAACAAATTTGATCCCTGTACTTAAACAAATACTGGCTATCAATCCAAAAATAAAGATCCTGGTGTCCCCATGGTCGCCACCTGCATGGATGAAAACAAATGGGGAAACACACGGCGGCCATCTAAAGCCCGAATACTATAAAACCTATGCACAATACTTTATAAAGTATATTAACGGGATGAGGGCAAGAGGAATAACAATAGATGCCCTGACTATTCAGAATGAACCGTTAAACCCTAAAAACAACCCAAGTATGGTTATGGAAGCGCCGGAACAGGCTGATTTTATAGCCAATAACCTGGGGCCGGCCTTAGCAGCCGCAAAACTAAAAACAAAAATTATCCTGTACGATCATAATGCCGACAGACCGGATTACCCGATCTCGATATTGGATAATAAGAACGCGGCAAAATATGTTGATGGTTCGGCATTTCATTTATATGGAGGTAAAATAGATGCCTTATCAACAGTACACGATTCACATCCTGATAAAAACCTATATTTTACCGAGCAATGGGTAGGCTCTCCGGGAAAGCTTAAGGCTGAAATTAATTTCCATATTAAGGAAATAATTATTGGTGCAACCCGTAACTGGAGTCGTAATGTTATTGAATGGAACCTTGCTTCTGATCAAAACCAGGAGCCGCATACACCCGGAGGCTGCACGCGTTGCTTAGGTGCAGTAACCGTAACCGGTGATAGTATTGTTCGCAACCCTGCATATTACATTATTGCGCATGCCGCTAAATTTGTGAGGCCCGGTTCAAAACGAATAGCGTCCAATTTACCTGCTAACCTGCCGAACGTTGCCTTTATTAATCCGGATGGTAAAATTGTACTAATAGTTTATAATGATGATAAAACGCCGCAAACTTTTAACATAAAGTATGGTGAGAAGGCAATAACATCATCATTAAATCCGGGTGCTGTTGCCACTTATAACTGGAATTAATCTTTGTCATTCTGAGCGGGAGCGAAGAATCTTGGCCAATTGATAGGTCTCCGTCATACTTGTCAAGCGTTCCTGTCCCGCGTTGAAGATTTTTCGCTGAAGCTCAAGAGATAGTTCTTCGCTCACGCTCAGAATGACAAAATTTAATAAGCTATTTAAACAGCTTATTAAACACACCATAAGGAACGGTATTATTGGCAAACGTAAAAGTGCCTTTTTTGCTTATCTCTTCTGCCGCATTCATAAATGAACCGTAGGCAGCACGTGAAAGTGATGAACCGAGGCTTATTCTTTTTACACCAAGCTCTGCAAGGCCGCTTACTGTAAAATCCGACGCGCCAAGGCCCATAACAACATTAACCGGTCTTGGTGCAACGGCTTTAACAACAGCCTCAATTTCTTCACGGGTTTTTAAGCCTGGAGCAAACAACACATCGGCCCCGGCGTCGGCAAAAGCTTCAAGACGGCGGATAGTATCTTTTAGGTCAGGACGTCCATAAATTAGGTTCTCGGCCCTGGCGGTTAGTGTAAAATGAAAAGGTAAGCTTCGTGCTGCTTTTACTGCAGCCTTTACCCGTTCCACTGCCAATTCAAATGGGTAGATAGGATCATCAGGATTGCCCGTAGTATCTTCAATTGAACCACCCACCAAACCGGTTTTAGCAGCAAGTAAAATAGTTTCGGCACAGGTTTCAGGTGCTTTGCCAAAACCGTTTTCAAGGTCGGCTGATAGGGGCAAGTTGGTAGCCGCCATAATATCCTGCGCATTTTTTAACGTTTGGTCGCGGCTTACGGCACACAAGCCATCGGGCTTTGCCAGCGAAAATGCAAGTCCGGCACTGGTGGTAGCAAGCGCCTCAAAACCCAGACTTTCCAATATTTTTGCCGATCCCGCGTCCCAGGGATTAGGAATAACAAAAATACCCTCACGCTGGTGAAGCGCCCTGAACATTTCGGCTTTAATTGCTTGTGTGTTATTATTAGGTGTTTCCATTTTTATAGGTGTATAATTGAAAAATGTAAAACTAACGAATATAAAAACGATAGAAATTAGTGCGATAAAACGTGACGTTTAATCAACCCGCCTTTAACTTCAGATACCGAATGCGTGATAATAAACGCGTTGGGGTCAACCTGTTGTACCGTACTTACCAGGCGTGACACGTCAAGCCGTGTTATTACAACGTAAAGGATATCTATATTTTTATCTTCAATTACATTCTTCCCAAAACCACGCTCGCCTTTGTAAACGGTAACCCCCCTGTGCAATTGCCTGATGATCACATTCTTTATCAGCTCGCTTTTGGGCGATATGATAGTAACGGCTGTATACTCATCAAAACCCTGGATAATGTAGTTGATAGTTTGAGAAGCAGCAAGGTAGGTGAGGATGGAATATAAAGCAGACTGGATGCCTAAAAAGAAGGCAGCAACACCAAATATTACAATATTAATAGCAAGGATTATTTGCCCTACTGATAAAAATGATTTTGGATTAATATAAACTGCCAGCAGTTCCGTTCCGTCAATTACACATCCGCCGCGCATTGCCAGGCCTATTCCTGTACCCAGGAAAAACCCGCCAAATACCGCTGTAAGCAGCTTATCATTGGTAACCTGTGGGAAGTTTACAAAGTATAATACAAGAGATAGAATTAAAATGGCAACTAATGTTTTTACAGCGTATAGTTTATCTATCCGCCTATAACCCAGCCATATAAAAGGGATATTTATAACTATAATTAAAATGGATATTGGCCAGCCGGTTATTGAGCTGATCAACAGTGAGATCCCTGTTACACCGCCATCAATAAATTCATTGGGGATCAAAAAGCCCTTCAACCCAAATGCAGCACTAAATATGCCTGTTATAATAAGTAATACGTTAGTTATTTCTTTTCGAAGTTTGAATCTGCTTCTTTTCATATATTGATTAGTGATGTTTTAAAATTATCAAAAAATTACGGCTTAACGCTTTAACAGTCGATCTTTTACAAGCATAAGCAGTATTTAACGGCTCTTCCGATTAATTGAAAGAGCCGTTATCAAACAAATTAAATTATTGCCTTGATCATTACTTCCCATTGCGCTGCTATAAGGGTATTTTTTTTAAGTCGCCCTTCGTTATCAATATATTGCTGATAAAAAACAATGCTGTGAAGCGGCTGCTGATCTTTGCCAAGCAAAACCAATTGCAATTGCTGAACGGCTTTACCTTCTTTTTTTTCTAAAAGCATACAATCAGTTATACCCTTAAGGTGTATCAGTTGCGGGCTGTAATCTTTCAGGGTCATTTTTATAATGATTTTTTTGGCCCGGTCGATGGCAATAACGAATGAATCAAACTGTTCAATAGCCTGTAAGGATAGGTTGAGATCCTTTTCTATTACAGAGAGTTCATTACTGATCTTTTTCGTTTTCTTAATGCGGGCGCTTCTTACAGCCAGGTAAATTGGAATAAATATAATAATGCACAGAATAGCCGTAATGAGGCTATTCTCAATGGTATGAGTCATTTTTTTAAATTTTAAAGGTGAATATTCAGCGTGTTTTACGCTTTGATATGTTTAATTAATAAACATAAATTTTATCCGAAAAAATGATGCGGGAATAATAATGACCGGATAAATTGCTGCCTGTGAATAATATGCAGCCTGTTTTGAAGAAATAATGTATGGCAGGTAAGCGTAAGCTCGCTTCCCGACAGATCGGAATTTCCAACCCATAAAGGTTTGATAGATCCATGGGTTGGGTGTACAATAACCCCCTGGTGAACAATCTTTTCTAGTGAAAGGGCATGTGCCTGGATCTTAATGCCGGTTTGGTAATAGTCAGCACCCGGGCTGTTATAATAATCAGGCGCACTGTAAGCCTCCTGATCTATTACAGAAAATAGAAAAAGCGCTAAAAGTAATTTTAACAGTGCCTTGTGCATGCCGCAAAGATAAAACTATTAATGTTAGCGAAGGTGTAAGGATGGGCGATTCTCCTTTTTGTTACTTGAAAAGGAGTTTTTTTACGCAGGTGTGATTGTCATAATCCCCCCTTACATTGTCATGCTTGGCACCTGCATAAATGTTTTATGCGCTGTATGTTTGTATTGTTCAATCGCAAACAATATAAAAACGAAAATCAATAAGCCATGAATATTTTATTAACCATACTTATCATTATTGCAGCAGTAGTTGTTTTGTTTTTAATAGCAGCGGCACTGATAAAAAAAGAATACACCGTTCAGCAACAGGTAATTATTGATAAGAACAGCAGGGATGTGTTTAATTACATCAAACTGCTTAAAAACCAAAAGAATTTTAACAAATGGGCAATGATGGACCCTGATGCCAAAATGGATTACATTGGAACAGACGGAACTGTTGGATTTATTTACACCTGGGACAGTGAAAACAAAAACGTAGGGAAAGGTGAACAGGAAATAAAAAGCATTAGCGGCAACGCCCGCATTGACAGCGTGGTGAGGTTTGAGAAGCCTTTTAAAAATGTAGCCGAAGTTTTTATGGAAACCAGGGCGGTGTCTGAAAAACAAACAAGCGTGCAATGGGCAATGAATGGCAAAAACCCATATCCCATGAACATTATGAATTTGATTATACCTGGTATGCTTAGTAAGGACATGGGAACAAGTCTGAATAACCTGAAAAATATCCTGGAAAGTTGAAATGATCATAAAAAAAAGGCCAAAACCCAATCCGGAACTTAAAAAGCTTGAAAAGCTGGTTGGCATCTGGAATGTCTCGGGCGAGGTATGTGGTCAGGTTAGTTATAGTTGGATGGAAGGTGGGTTTTTTTTAGTGCAATATGTTGATCTTGAAGGGTCTAAAGGGCTTGAATTCATCGGGTACGATGAAGAAAAGAGGGTTTTAAGATCGCACTATTTTGATGACGACGGCAAAGTATTGGAATATACCTATATGGTAAACGAAACAGATCATATTGTATCCATTGATATGCCTGGCATTAAGGGGGATTTTAATGGAAAATACAGCAATAATGGTAATACCATAAGCGGGAATTGGCACTGGAAACAAAATGGCGAAGAACTGGGGTATAAGGCAATATTTACTAAAGTACACTTAAGTTAAAAACAAACCTATGAAAGCACAGGAAATTGCAAAGGAAGCTGATGAGGCATTAAGCGGACTTATAACACTTCTTTCAAAATTTGAACAGGAGCAAATTAATACCATTCCGTTTGAAGGAAGCTGGACCGCCGGGCAGCTGGCGCAACACATGGTTAAAGCAAACTCAGGGTTTGCAGATATATTGCGCGGGCCGGTTAAGGATACTGAAAGAAAGCCCGATGAAGTTGTACCGAAAATAAAAAACGACTTCCTGAATTTTACTATCAAAATGACCACTCCGGATTTTATTAAACCGGAAGCTAAAAGCTATGATAAGAATGAATTGCTTTCAAATTTGAAAAACATCAGAAAAAATGTAAATGATGCAACTGAAACGCTTGACCTGACAAAAACATGTATGGCTTTTGAATTGCCGGTATATGGTTATTTGACAAGGCAGGAGGCGATAGTTTTTGTAACTTGCCATACCCTAAGGCATACGCGCCAGTTAAAAAATATTTATCAAAAGCTTATTGAGTAACTATTATTGAACTTATTATTATAAATTACAATCACCAATTAAAAAAAAATCACGATGAAAAAAATTAACATTATTTACTGGATCTTCACTGGTTTACTTTTGGCATTAATGCTCAGTTCGGTTATTGGCACTTTTGCAGATCCCGCAGGCTCAAAGACTATGGTGACAGATCACTTACATTACCCAATATATTTTGGAGAATTGTTAGCTGTTGCCAAAGCATTGGGCATAATTGCATTGCTAATTCCCGGTTACCCCACAATAAAAGAGTGGGCTTATGCCGGTTTTGCATTTGACTTGATTTTCGCCTGCTGTTCATTTATTGCAGTTGGCGATCCGGTAAAAGGCTGGGCCCCGTTCATTATCTTTTTCGCAATATTTATAGTATCCTACATTTATTTTCATAAAAAACTTAAGGCAAAAGCGTTAGGCACTGCTTGATATGTATCATGACCACTCAAACAAAACCACCTAATAAAACAAAACGCTTTTTCTTTTTATTAAAACAAGCCATAGCTGGCAGCGAACAGGACTATACAGCAGGAAGCATCCGTAAGGCGGTGTTCCTGCTGGCCATTCCCATGATAATGGAAATGATGATGGAATCTGTTTTTGCGGTGGTAGATATATTTTTTGTAGGCAAACTGGGTAATGAAGCGGTTGCAACAGTTGGCCTTACAGAATCAGTTCTGAGCCTGGTTTATTCAGTAGCAATTGGTTTAAGTATGGCCGCCACTGCGCTGGTTGCCCGCAGGGTAGGTGAAAAAAACCTTGACGGGGCGGCCCATGCAGGCATGCAAACCATTCTTTTTGCCGTTGTGGTCTCTGTTATTATAGCCCTTACGGGTGTTTATTCGGCGGAATCAATTTTACACCTGATGGGTGCAAATAAAAAAATGATTGCTGATAACATAGTATACACCCGTATAATGTTTGGCGGTAATATTGTTATCATGCTGCTGTTCCTCATCAATGGCATCTTTAGAGGTGCCGGCGATGCCAGCATTGCCATGCGAAGCCTTTGGATAGCTAATATCTGTAACATTATACTTTGTCCTTTGCTTATTTATGGCTGGGGGCCTGTTCCGGCCCTGGGGTTAAAAGGCGCCGCAATTGCGACTACTGTTGGCAGGGGAATAGGGGTTATGTACCAGCTATACCGCTTATTTATTCGCAAAGGACTACTGCATTTTTACGCCGCCCAATTGAGGCCGCATAAAGAATTATTGTTACAAATTATAAAAATAGGCAGTACCGGTACTATCCAATTCCTGGTAAGTTCAGCAAGCTGGATCTTCCTGGCGCGGCTGATGGCCGGCTTTCATGAAGCAGCTATGGCAGGTTACCAGGTATCCATCAGATTGCTTATATTTTTCCTGCTGCCTGCCTGGGGCATGAGCAACGCTGCAGCCACTTTAACAGGGCAAAACCTGGGAGCGGGTAAACCTGAGCGTGCGGAACAAAGTGTTTGGACAACAACACTTTACACTGTGATATTTATGTTTTGTGTAAGCCTATTCTTTTACCTTTTTGGCACCCCGGTAGTAAACTTTATGAACAGCGACCCGCAAGCCAGGCATTACGCCATACAGTCGTTACGAATAGTAAGCCTGGGTTATGTGTTTTTTGGGATTGAAATGGTAATGATGAATGCTTTTAACGGTGCAGGAGATACCCGCACGCCAACAGTGGTTAACCTTATAGCATTCTGGTTGTTCCAGATTCCTTTGGCCTGGGTATTAAGCAAGTATTACATAAAAGAGCCAAGGGCTATTTTTTACGCTATCCTTATATCGCAGGTAGTGGCCGCTGCATTAAGCTATTACCTGTTTAAAAAAGGAAAGTGGAAAACAGTAAAAGTGTAGCGTTTTATTTACCCGGATAAAATCACTTAATTATGGTAGAGATCTTCAGAACTAATGTGAAAAATAAAAGACTGGCCGGCAAAATATTGAGGGCGCTGCAGTCGCGTTTGCCGGCTTTTTATTTTAATTTCGATCTGGAGGATTGTGACAGGATCCTGCGTGTACAAAGTAATGACACCCCGGTTGAATGCACTAAAATAATGCAGATCGTTAAAGGATATGCCATCGAGATCAGCCTTTTTGAAGATTAAATAAGTGGAGACCAGACTTACGAAGTTTTTAAAACTTCGTAAGTCTTAAAATTCCTACCTTTCGCCTTTTACCTTTCAGCTTTCACCTCTTTTTCCTCACCCCGCCACTTTTATCTTTATCACAATTTTCTTCACTATGTCATAGCCTGCAACTTTGATATTAGGGCGGTGAGCATCCCCCGGGAAAAACAGGAAAAACAGATCCGGAGTTGCAATATAATACTGCCCCTCGGCATTGTAATTGATGCTGTCATTTGCATCGTTATAAGGTTTGGTAACTGTGGCTTTTGATATAGGCGCCACACCAATGGTTTCCTGCCCCTTTATAACATGCTGCAGATCGATGTAGTTACGGTGCGACTCCCATGCGGAATTTTCAAACTCCTTTGAAGGTGCTTCGGTTACTATGGCAAAAACATTAGTGCCATCTATCGGATATTTACCGGGTTTTAATTTGGTGAGATCACTATCACGTAAAAATGCGAACGCTTTATCCCAGGCAGCCTGGTTTTTATGGTATTGTTCGGCAAATACAACTTTATTTACCGATGCGTGGATGTCAAGATTAAGCCCGTTCTTCCATTCTTTTTTATTGAGCCAGGCTGTTGCTGTATTTTCATTCCAGGTGTCCTGGGCTAAAGCAACGCCGGTTATTCCTAAAAATACAAAGAGCAGCAGCAATTTTTTATAAATGGTTAAATTTTTCATGGTACAATTGGTGTTAATTTTATTTAGGTTTTATGGGATGTAAATTAGCCTTTTTACAAAAGCTAATTTACCTTTTTTTTGAGAACGTAAATATTAACTTTGGATTTAAGTAGATGAATTAACTTTTATAACCCTTACAACAACATCAAACCAACAAACTACCTTGAAAGTTTTACATAGCGTACATCCGGAAGATTTTAAAGCCTATGGTACATCATTGATAAGAGAACGTTTTTTAATAGATAACACGGTACAAAAAGATGCCATCAATTGTGTTTATACACATTATGACCGCATGATTGTTGGCACAGCTAACCCAATAACCCGGGAGCTTATTTTAGAAAACTATCCTAACCTGCGTGCCGGTTATTTTTTAGAACGACGTGAAATAGGGATAATTAATGTAGCCGGTGAAGGAACAGTAACAGCCGATGGACAGGCTTATAACCTTAAAAAGTTTGATTGTTTATACATAGGCAAAGGGGTTAAGCAAGTTACCTTTTCAAGTAAGAACAATGAAGATGCGTCCGTATTTTATTTGCTTTCGGCCCCGGCACATATGGCTTATCCAACAACTTTTATGGGGATAAATGATGCGGCCAAAGTTGAAGCGGGCAATGTAGCTACCGCTAACCTGCGTACTATCAAAAAGTACATTCATGCCGAAGGAATTAAAAGCTGTCAATTAGTGATGGGCCTGACCATACTACACCCCGGCAGCGTTTGGAATACCATGCCTGCGCATACACATGACAGGCGAATGGAGGTCTATTTTTATTTCGATTTAGCCGAAGGGCAAAGAATTGTACATTATATGGGCGAAGGTGACGAAACCCGGCACATAATAATGAATAACTACGACGCTGTTGTTTCACCTCCATGGAGCATTCACTCGGGCAGCGGAACCAGTAATTATAACTTTATATGGGGTATGGCAGGCGAAAACCTGGATTATACGGATATGGATGTGATTTCAATAAGCGAGTTGAGGTAGTGATGAGAAGCAAGAATCAAGAAATCAAGAGTCAGGAATTAAGAAGGAAAAATTAAGAAACTAAACATAAATATTAACTTAAAAACAAATCTTGAATCTTGATTTCTTGATTCCTGGCTCTTTAAAATTATGTCTGATAAATTTTCATTAAGCGGAAAAGTAATTGTTGTAACCGGCGGGACCGGTATTTTAGGAAATGCATTTATTAATGGCATAGTTGAGGCCGGCGGCACTGTGGGTATATTGGGTCGTAACGAAGTGGTTGCCGAAGAAAGAGCTGCGCATATTAATGCAAATGGCGGAAAAGCCATTGCCCTGGTTGCCGATGTTATGAAGATTGATGAGCTGGTTGCTGCTAAAAATAAAATACTGGAAACATTCGGCAGGGTAGATGGGTTAGTGAACGGGGCAGGCGGCAATATGCCGCAGGGTGTTTTACAGCCGGAAGAAGATATTTTCAGTATGAACCTGCAGGGGATGAAAGAGGTGCTGGACCTGAACTTATGGGGAACATTAAACCCAACACAGGTTTTTGGTGAGGCCATTGCCAAAACCGGGAAAGGCAGCATCGTTAATATATCATCAATGAACTCAAAAAGAGCCATTACAAAAGTATTGGGTTATAATATGGGTAAGGCTGCTGTTGATTGTTATAACCAATGGTTTGCTGTTGAGCTGGCTAACCGTTACGGAGATGCCATCAGGATGAATGCGCTTGCTCCCGGCTTTTTTCTCACCGAGCAAAACCGCAATTTATTAACCCTGCCCGAAGGTGGTTATACCGACAGGGGGGCCAAAGTAATAAGGAACACCCCATTTAAAAGGTTCGGGCATCCTGATGAATTGATCGGGGCCATTGTTTGGCTGTTAAGTGATGCTTCTGCATTTGTTACCGGCTCGATGATTTGTGTTGACGGTGGTTTTTCAATATTTGGAGGGGTGTAAGGTTTGTTGGTTAGGTTGGATTAAGTTGATTGAGTTGGATTAGGTTATTATCTTAAAGGGTTTTATTTGTAACAAACCTGTGATGACTTGATTAACTTATAGTCAAATGTTCATACATTAGTGTATCAATGACAGGCTTTTATTTTTCCTATAAAAGCTTGTCGACCTAATATGAATTATAACCCTTGTAAACCAAACCATTATGGTTAATAAACGTCTGTTTGTGCTGTTACCGGCTTTGTTTTTTTCATGCAGTGTGTTTTCCCAGGGTGTTACATTACAGCCCGGAAACCCGGTTGCCGAAAAATTCTCAGCAGAAAGGCTTCAACGGATAGACAAACTGATAAAGCAATATGTAGATTCGGGCTGGGTGGTTGGCGCTAATGCTTTTATAGCCCGAAACGGCAAGATTGTTTACAACAAAGCATTTGGCCTGGCTGATGCGGAGAAAAAAATACCCATGCAAACGGATGCGATCTTTCGGATAGCATCCCAAACCAAAGCTATTACCAGCGTTGCCGTAATGATGCTTTTTGAGGAAGGGAAGTTTTTGCTTGACGACCCTATCTCCAAATATATCCCGTCATTCGCTCACCCTAAAGTACTGGCTGAGTTTAATCCGAAAGATTCTACCTACACAACAATTAATGCCAGGCGGGAGATAACAATCCGCGACCTGCTTACCCATACATCGGGTATTGATTATGCGCAGATTGGCTCACCAGCTATGAAAGCTATATATGCAAAGAATGGGATCTACGCTGGTTTTGTATACGATAAGTTATTGCTTGCCGATGCCATTAACAAATTAGGCACCCTGCCACTAATACACCAACCCGGCGAGCGCTTTACCTATGGTTTAAATATTGATGTGCTGGGCTATCTGGTTGAAAAGGTATCCGGGAAAAGCCTTGATCAGTTTTTAAAAGAAAGGGTTTTCCAACCCTTAGGGATGAATGATACCTATTTCTACCTGCCGCCATCAAAATATTCAAGGCTTACACCTGTTTATACCCCCGACAAGCAGCAGCACCTGGTTAAGGCAGATGAAAAAACTTTCCCGGGTGTAAACTGGGATTATCCAACAACGACCGGCACTTATTATGCCGGGGGTGCGGGCCTGAGCTCAACTATACATGATTATGCCATTTTTTTACAGATGATGTTAAATAACGGTGAGTATAATGGTCATCGTTTATTATCAAGGCATACCGTTGAAATAATGACCATGAATCAGATTGGAAATTTGAATTTGAATTTAGAGCGAAACAAATTCGGTTTGGGCTTTGAGGTTTTCACTAAGGATGGCCAGGCTAAACTGGGTCAAACAGAGGGTTCATTTAGCTGGGGAGGTTTCTATGGCACCGCTTTTTGGGCTGACCCCAAAGAACACATGATCTGCCTGCTATTTGTACAGGAATGGCCCTATCCCCATGGCGAATTAACCGATAAGTTTAAAGTGATGGTTTATTCGGCATTGGAGAATTAGAGAGTCCGAAAGTCAGTAAAGTCCGGAAGTCCGAAAGAAAAAAGAGTTGGTCTTCGGTGTAATCATTTTTTAAATCAGTGCAATCATTAATAAAATAACTATGATCAACAGAAGAAAATTCATTCAAACTGCATCGGTAGCCGGAACAAGCTTTCTGCTTTCGCCACACCTGGGGAAGGCTGCCGGTTTTTTTAAGGGATCGCCAAATGAAAAAGTGGTGGTAGGTATGATGGGGACCCATAGCAGGGGATTATACCTTGCTCAAAACTTTGCAAAAATACCAAATACCGAAATTGGGTTTGTGTGTGATGTAGATTCGAAAGTTGTTGAAAACACCATTGCTGATATTTATAAACGTACCGGAAAAAAGCCGGAAGGATTTACCGATATAAGAAAACTGCTGGAGAAAAAGGACGTAGATGCGATTGTTATAGCTGCTCCCGATCATTGGCATGCACCGGCTACCATAATGGCTTGTCAGGCGGGTAAGCATGTATATGTTGAAAAACCCTGCAGTCACAACCCGCATGAAGGTGAAATGGCTGTAGCCGCTGCAAAAAAATACAACCGGCTGGTACAGATGGGCAGTCAGCGCCGTTCATTCAACAATGTGCAGGGGATGGTTAAAGAGCTGCATGATGGCGTTATTGGCCGAACCTATTACGCAAAGGGCTGGTACACCAATCACCGGGGTAGTATAGGCATTGGCAAACAGGTTGCTGTTCCGTCAAATCTTGATTATGAGCTTTGGCAGGGGCCTGCACCGCGCAGACCATACCAGGATAACCTGATTCATTACAACTGGCATTGGTTTTGGAACTGGGGAACAGGCGAAGCCTTAAATAATGGCACCCATGAGCTGGATGTGATCCGCTGGGGTTTAGATGTTGACTTTCCGACTAAAGTGGTTTCAACAGGTGGCCGGTTCCATTTTAAAGATGATTGGCAAACGCCTGATACGCAAAATATCCTCTACAATTTTCCAAATAACACAGCTGCTGAATGGGAGGGAAGAAGCTGTAACGGTTATAATATTGAAGGATTAGGCCGCGGTGTTATATTTTATGGAGATAAAGGAACATTATTTTATGAAGGGGGAAATGGCTACAAGATTTATGATGGAGACAATAAGTTGGTACGTGAAGTAAAGGATGCTACTGTAGTAGATGCAACAAATAAAGTAAGCCCGACGGAAGCATTAGATGGCTTGCACATGAAAAACTTTATTGAAACCATACAGGGGGCAGCAAAGCTGAATTGCCCAATTGAAACCGGGTTCAAATCAACATTGTTGCCGCAATTGGGAAATATCTCGTACAGGGTTGACAGGGTATTGCATATCAATCCATCAAACGGACATATTTTAAATGATCCTGAAGCTATGAAGCTTTGGAGCAGGGAATATGAAAAAGGTTGGGCGCCGAAGGTTTAAAATATGGCGCAGATGCGTGGTGGCGAAGCCACCCAGCTTCTACACAGACCAACGCCCCCCTCCAGTGAGGGGAATTGAAAAAAGCTTATTGAATTAATCATAATATCTATATCTAACATGAAAAAACTAACTATTAATGCTGCAATTATCCTGTTATTTGCCGCTTTCATTATCCCGTTTAATGCCGAATCGCAAAGTACACCGGGTTTATTCGATGGTAAAACCCTAAAAGGCTGGAAACGCCTGGCAGGTACCGCCGACTACAAGGTCGAAGATGGCGCTATTGTAGGCACCACAGTATTAAACTCGGGCAACACGTTCCTTGTAACTGAAAAGGAGTACGGTGATTTTATTTTGGAACTGGATACCAAAATTGAAAGTAAGCTAAGTAATTCCGGCGTTCAAACCCGCAGTCATTATGACCCGGCAGGGAACAATGGTAAAGGAAAAGTATATGGAAGGCAGTTTGAGATAGATCCGTCAGATCGTAAATGGTCCGGAGGGATCTATGATGAGGGCCGCAGGGATTGGTTATACCCGCTTGATCTGCATGCAAAGGTTAAAGATGTTTTTAAAGTGGGAGAATATAACCACATCCGGATTGAATGTATTGGCAATGAAATGCGCACCTGGATAAATGGCGTTGCCATAGCTGATGTTGTTGATACTGTAGACAGCAGGGGTTTTATTGGTTTACAGGTACATGCAGTGAGCAAAGAAGAACAAGCGGGTAAAAAGGTCTATTTTAAAAACCTTCACATCCAAACTCAAAACCTTAAAAGAGCACCATTCCCGAAAGATATTTATACGGTAAACTTATCACCAAACTCACTCTCAGCAAATGAAAAAGCCGGTGGATGGAAGCTGTTATATGACGGACGTACACCCAAAGGCTGGCATGGTGCTACAATTACAACATTCCCGGCCAAAGGCTGGGAGTATGCAAACGGTGTAATGCACGTATTACCATCAGAAGGAAAAGAGGAGTCGGGCGGCGGTGATGTAGTTACGGATGATTTATACAGCGCTTTTGATCTCTCTTTTGAATTTAAATTGACACCCGGCGCAAATAGCGGTGTAAAGTATTTTGTAACGCTTTCTGAAGTTACAAAAGGCTCTGCCATAGGCCTGGAATACCAGGTTTTGGATGATAAACTACACCCTGATGCTAAACTTGGCCGCGATGGCGACCGTACCTTGTCGTCATTATATGACTTGATTCCCGCCAAAAAACAGGAACGGTTTGTTCACCCGATAGGTGCATGGAACACAGGCAGGGTAGTTGTTTACCCTAACAACCATGTTGAACATTATTTAAACGGGGTAAAAGTATTGGAGTATGAAAGAGGCTCCAAGGAATTCCGCGACCTGGTAGCTATAAGCAAATTTGTTGTCTGGAAAAATTTTGGCGAAGCTAAAGAAGGGCACTTGCTTTTACAGGATCATGGCAATGAAGTATTTTTCAGGAGTATAAAGGTGAAGAGGCTGTAACCAGGATTTATGGGATTTAAAGGATGCCAGGATCTAATTCGCGGGCATCCTTTAATCCTTAAAATCACTTAATCCCGGTCTTTCTTCTGAAAACTATAATATAAATAAAACAATGAGGGTAGGATGAGCAAGCTTCCGATCATGAGCCCAAGCGCTAAAACTTCAATTGTTTTTGCCGGGGCATGGTAGGCAAACAGGGATAAATTTCGCCCGCCTTTTATCATTACTAAATAGGGGTAGTGCATGTATCCTACGGCCAGGAGGATCATTGTAACCTGGAAGCCGGCCCCAATCCGGATTATTTTTCTTTTGCCTTTATTGATCAGCATCCATGATGCTGCTAATGAAATTGAAGCTGCAATAACAGCAGTTAAGCTAACCGGGTTTCCAAAGATCCAATGTGCAAGATGAATATGCTCAATTTCGGAAGCAATAAAAACTAATCCCCCAAAAACAACTGCCAGTATGTTCATTGCCTTGGCTTTTAAAATAAACCGCCTCACATCATGGTCGTTGTCTGCTTCGCCAATAAGGTAAATGGCTGCAAGATACCCGCTTAAAGCAACAGTGAATAGGCCAACTGCCACAGAAAAATAATTTAACCAGCTAAATATATAAGCATCTGAAAATGAAGTAGCGTGGAGATCTATCTGTCTTGAAATAGAGCTGCCTGCTATTATCCCCAAAAACAAAGGCGTTATAAAGATGGAGTAAACAAA
>JAQBOS010000081.1 GCA_028287925.1 Mucilaginibacter sp.
GTTGTTGTTGCCCGCCTGAGAGCTGGTTTGGGGTATGATCAAACCTGTCGGCTAATTTCACAGCCTCTAAAGCATGTATTGCCCTTTCACGCCGTTCTGCAGCGCTAATTTCCTTATTGTATAGTAATGGCAGCTCCACATTTTCAAGCGCGGTAGTACGCGGCAACAGGTTATATGACTGGAAAACAAAGCCTATTTTATGGTTCCGCAATTGGGCAAGCTCATCACGCGATAAACTTTTTATATCCACACCATCTAAAAAATAATTCCCAATGGTGGGTTTATCAAGGCATCCCAAAATATTTAACAGCGTTGTTTTGCCTGAACCGCTGCTGCCCATAATGGTAACAAACTCACCGGCATCTACCTCAAATGAAATACCTCTGAGCGCGTGCACTGTTTCACTGCCCATTATAAATTCGCGTTTCAGCGCTTTAATTTCTAATATTTTTTTACTCATGGGGTACGGCCTCCTCCGCCGCCACCGCCACGTCGTGCCGGTAAGAATGGACTTGCTCCAGGTTTTGTTGCGCTTGCTGTACCGGTTGTGCCGCCTGTTACCCCGGTTATCACCATTTCATTAGCTGCCAGGCCTGATAATACCTCAACGTGCGTATTGTCATTTAATCCGATGGTTATTCGTTTTTGTACCAGCTTTTTACCCTGTAGTACCCATATAAGTGCCCTTTGCTTAGTAACACCCGAAGTATCAGTCCGGCTTTTGGCTGTATGTGAAACCTCGTTAGCACCCGAACTACCGCCGGCTGCAGCATTACCTTTAGCCATTTTTTTGTGGCTTACCTTACCTACAATTTCATAATCCTTTGCTAATGATGAATCAGGGGTAAAGGCAAGTGCTTTTGCGGGGATCAACATCGCGTTGTTCACCTCTTTGGTGAAAATAACAATATTGGCAGTCATCCCCGGCTTAAGCTTTTCATCGTTATTTGGCGCGTTAATAATGGTAGTATAAGTAACCACGTTAGCAGATACGGAAGGATGCAGGCGGATATCCTCAACCGTGCCCTTAAATGAATCATTTATAAAAGCATCAACAGTGAACGTAGCACGATTGCCGGCTTTTACATCGCCAATATCAGCCTCGTCAACATTGGCCTCAACCTCCATTTTAGTAATATCCTTGGCTATAATAAACAGGGTAGGTGTACTAAAGCTGGCGGCAACAGTTTGTCCTATACTGATATTGCGGTTTAGTATTACACCATCAATGGGCGAGTAAATATCGGCGTAAGACAAATTCTTATCAGCCGATCTCACCTGTGCCTGCGCACTTTTAACACTGGCTTTTGATGCATTATAGGTGTTTAAAGCAATATCATAATCAGCTTTACTTATAGCATCGGTTTTGAAAAGAAGATTCTGCCGGTCGTAATTGTTCTTTGCATAGATCTCCTGACTTTGGGCATTTAATAAATTACCTTTAACCTGGTCTAAAGCGGCCTGGAGCAATGATTTATCAAGCTCGGCAATCAACTGGCCTTTTTTAACCTTCGAATTAAAATCCACATACAAATATTTAATAATCCCCGATACCTGCGTACCCACAGTTACGGTATCAACGGGTTCTATTTTACCCGTGGCGGTAACGCTTTGGGCAATATAGCCCGTGTCGGGCTTTTGGGCCTGGATAACAACAGGCGCTTCTTTTTTATGGATAAATAAAAACCAGATCAGCACTATCGCTATCAGTATTGCGGCTATAATTAATATTCTTTTTAAAACAGGTTTCATGATAGCTTCGGATTATAGTTTAATAGGGACCCCTCTATAAAAATCATAGATCTTCAAGGTTAGTAACTCGTTTTATTTAGATTGTATAAAAGCTTGCTGGGCCTGTACGAACAGGGTTTTTTGTAATAAAAAATCTACTGTGTTAGCTACACCCACCTTTAACTGCTCGCTAGCAATCCGGTAACTTTCTTTGCTGTATTTATATTGCTCAAGGGCAGCCTCATACTGGCTTTTTGAATTTTGTACATTAATAAAGGCCCGCTCTACCGTTTGGGATAGTACTGTTTTTGTGTTTCGGAGATTAAGCTGCGCCTGGTCTACATTTATTTTTGCTTCTTCAACCTGGGTTTTAACCACCCTTTTAGTAAAAATTGGAACAGATAAATTAAAGCCTATCTGCTGGTTAAAGTTGTTGTTTAGCTGGCTGCCAAATCCTCCCTGTCCGCTCACATAGCCACTATTTAATGAGGCACCGGCAGTTAAAGTAGGTTTATATCCGGCCCTTGCCTTTTCAATATCGTACTGAGCTATCTGTACGCCCAATTCCCCGTTTTTTACCTCCGGGCGATTTTTAAGTGCAATCTGTTCAACAGCATGAAAAGCCGTAACACTATCAATTGGGGTTATGGTATCTGGTTTTACTATATCAAAATCAACATCGCTAGGTAAAAGCAAAAGTTGTTTTAAAGTAAGCAGATCGCCTCTCTCCGTGTTTTTTGCATTAACCAGGGTATATTGATCGTTTGCCTGTTGCGCCTGTAGCTGGATCAGCGCAGCGCGTGCTACGCTGCCGACATTGTAGCGCTGCTGTTCAAGCTTTACCTGTGCCTGGGTGGTGTTTACCAGGTCGGTATCATAAATGATATTTTCCTTATCAAGTAAAATAGTTAAGTAGGCCTGGGTGATTTGTAAGGTAATGTCGTTTTCCTGCTGGATGATATTGAGGTTTGCCGATTGTACCGATAGATTTTTTTGCTGAATGTTATTATTCAGGTAATTGCCATTATACAGAGTAATATTTGAACTTAACCCATATGAACCGGAAGCAGTAAAACCGGAACCGCTGCTGGTACTGATATTGGTATTGAAACTCCCGTTAGTTTTTGAATGCTCGAAACTTTGAGAAGCCGAACCCGAAAGATCTGGCAAGCGGGCAGCCCTTGACAATAAATACTCCTGCTGACTGATCTGCTGTGAAAGCCGGAGCGTATTTATCTGGATGTTGTTCTTTTTTGCATAGTCGATACATTTTACAAGGTCCCAGTTTATGGGTTTGCCTATTAATGTACTATCCTGCGCCTGCAGGGTATTAAAGCCGGCAAGCATTATGAGCAGGATTATATGTTTCAGTTTTAACGGCATAGCTTAATTTAGTATCGGCTAATTGCTTAGTGATGTTAGTTGATTTATGGATAAAGGAAGCTGGATAGGAAATGTTTGATTTTATGATAGTTATAATTGTAATATTTTAATTACCGTAAGAAGTTACGAGAATTAGAAACTGAATTTATGATAATGAACAAACAAGTATTACCTTCATGCTCAAATTATAATTATGCCTAAACATATATTTACTTTAATTTTTTGCTTGTTTATTTTTACGGGCTCCTTTGCCCAAAAGGGAGGTTTAATATATTATTTAAAAAACTCCGGCAAACAAGTTTCAACAAAGGACCGTGCCGATTATTCAATGGTAGTGCTGCCGCCAGATACGAGTATTGATAAAAATTTGTATGTGGTTTATGAGTACTACCCCAACGGGAAGATAAGGCTGCTAACCAATTCAAAAACCAGGGATATAAATTTATTGTATCAGGGCGGATATATTGCTTATTATCCTAATGGCAAAAAGAAAGGAATGGGAAGTTTTAAAGACGGAAAGCCGGTTGGACATGAAGTTAATTACTTTCCAAATGGTAAGCTTTATTATACAAGTAATTATGGGGCCGACGGTAAAGTTACTTATGGTGAATGCCGTGACTCCACAGGTAAGGTTTTGGCTGAAAATGGGAATGGCAGTGTATTATTGTTAGATGAGCATTTTGCCGGTGTAATAGCAGAAGGGAAAATCGACAGTGGAAAAGAAGATGGGATCTGGCATTTGAAAAAAGACGATTCAATAGCAGTTGAAAATGAGTATAATAAGGGTAATTTAATTTATTCTAAAAACATTTATAAATCGGGTAAAATAGCTTTTACAAAAGTAGATGAGAATCCCGAATCTACTGGCGGAATGGATGCATTTATCCGGTTTTTAGGGCATAATATCCGATACCCTTTAGAAGCAATAAAGAATGGAACACAAGGAAAGGTAATAGTTAGTTTTATTTGCGGAACTGATGGCAAACTAACCGACATATATGTTGCAAAGGGAATAGGAGATGGCTGCGATGAAGAAGCTATAAGGGTAATAAAACTTTTCCCTTCATGGAAACCCGGATATGTACACGGAAAACCGGTAAATGTTGCATATAGCGTACCTGTTAGCTTCTCTATAAACTAACAAAAAAGGCCTCCATCATCGATGAAAGCCTTTCCTTATCAGCTATAGCTATTATTAAATAACGCCGGTATCAAACAGTACCTGGTTCATATTACGTACGGCGTCAGCGCTCTTGTTAAATTCAGCTTGTTCAGCATCGCTTAATTTAAAGTCGAGGATCTTTTCAAAGCCACCTTTGCCAAGGATAACAGGAACAACCAGAGAGATATCTTTTTGTCCGTATTCGCCGTCAAGGGCAACACCGCAAGAGATCAGTTTTTTCTCATCGCGTACAATGCTTTCGACCATTGCGGCAGTACCCGCACCCGGCGCATACCATGCGGATGTGCCGATTAGTTTGGTTAATGTGGCACCGCCAACCATTGTTGCCGCAACCACTTTATCCTGCTGCTCTTTGCTTAACAATTGCGTTACCGGGATGCTGTTCCAGGTAGCATGGTTAATTAATGGGATCATAGTAGTATCACCGTGACCGCCAATAACAACCGCATTTAAATCAGCAGGTGAACAGCCCAATTCCTGGCTCAGGTAATATTTAAACCTTGATGAATCCAAAGCGCCGCCCATCCCTAAGATCCGGTTTTTAGGTAAGCCTGAAGTTTTCAGGGTAAGGTAGTTCATGGTGTCCATCGGGTTCGAAACCACAATAATGATGGTGTTCGGAGAGTATTTAAGAATGTTTTCGGTAACGCTTTTTACAATATTGGCGTTTGTTCCGATAAGCTCTTCGCGGGTCATGCCCGGTTTACGCGGCAAGCCGGAGGTTATAACAACCACTTCTGAATCAGCAGTAGCCGCATAATCATTGGTAACTCCTTTAATTTTGGTATCAAAACCTAAAAGGGCCGACGTTTGCATCATATCGATAGCTTTGCCTTCGGCAAAGCCTTCGCGGATGTCTAACAAAATAAGTTCTTCGGCCAATTCTTTCCTGGCGATATTATCCGCACAGGTAGCGCCTACAGCTCCGGCACCAACAACAGTTATCTTCATATTATTTGATTTTTGCAGATGGAAAATTAAACTGGCCGAAGATAGATATTTATATTTTTCCCTGTGTAAAAAATGTGCAATATGTGGGGGAGGATTTCGGATTTCGGAATTGTTGAATGCCGATTGCGGAATGACTTAATTTTGGGTATCAGATTACAAGTGTTTGAAAGATTCGTTGTTCCCTATAGTAAGAGCCTTCGCCTCGGTACATCCTGTAGTGTATCCACGCCGGCAAAGCGTTCCATTTTTACACGCGGAACACCCGGAACAAAGTGGAACATTCTGATTTTCAATAGTTTATCCTATTATTAAGAAGTAAACAGGTGTAAGTGTCTGACAATAAACATGTTCCATTAATTTTATATCGAATTCATGTTAAATCAATGACATTGACCGTCGGCACGATGCAGATCAATCTGAAGTACTTACCATTTTGCATGGATTTATATGGACCGAACCTATGGTTCTTTTTTCTCTGCTTTTTATAGCCAACGGATTAAAATCCGTTGTTACAATATGGGTCGGGGCTACGCCTCTGGTAATTCTTTTTTAGTGTTGTGGCAATGAAAATGAAAGATTCGTTGGCCCTTACAGTAAGAGCCTTCGGCTCGGTACATCTTGTAACAACGGGTTTCAACCCGTTGAG
>JAQBOS010000091.1 GCA_028287925.1 Mucilaginibacter sp.
ACGCCGGCAAAGCGTTCCACTTTTGCACGTGGAACACCCGGAACGCTATGGAACATGCTGATTATCAGAAGCTTCACTTTTTATCAGTGAATAAATAGCTGTAAGTGACTGATAATCAGATATTATAATATCGTCCTTATATCAAACTCACGTTAAATTAATAATTTTCGCGATCTCCGTGTCTTCTCTGAATCTCCGTGGTAAAAAACAACCACAGAGTTCGCAAAGTAGGCACGGAGCGCACAAAGACAATTGTTGTTAAATTGGGTAATGGAAAAATATGATCATTACAATCACAAAGGATACCACGAAAAAAGAAATAGCAGAATTGCTAAAAAAATTGCCAGCATCAAATAAAAAAAGCTTGAGGAGCTTTTATGGAAAACTAAAAGGTGCATTTGGTGATGGAATGCAATACCAGGAAAAAATGCGATAGCCTTTTAATCTTGACCACTTTATTTGTTATCTGAATCATTGCAGCTGCCATGAACTATGAACCATCAACTATGAACTGCTCAATAAAAATCCAAACTCCCGTCATCATTAACTGAACATCGTATAAAGATCCGGGCCAATACGGGTTGCCGGTTTAAGGTAGCAGGCACAAACTGTTTATCTTCTTCCTTAAATAAGCTAACAGCAAGGTTAATAATTTGGGTATACTGGTATACTTTTGAAAATAAATGAACTTTATAATCGGCAAGCCTTCCACCGGGGCTTACCAATAATTCAACAACGGCATCAAAATAGTCCATGTTAACACCATAGGTATCAAATGGTACTTTAAATGCATTTATATAAGGGATAAAGCCATAATAAGTGCCCCCAATTTTAAGTGGCCTGGTAAGCCTGTCGGTCGATAGTATATTAGCATCAAACTTGAACTGGATCTCTGTTGCTGTATCAATTGGCGCCTCATATATAAACTCGTTTTTATCGTAGTCAAACTTCTCATTCAGTTTGCCTTCATCATCATAAAATGTCCAGATCCCAATTCTTTCACCTTTATTGTAATTACCCCTGGCTATTAATGTTCTGCGTTTATAAAATGCCTTATATGCTCCAACCCTTGTTTTTTCATCGGTTTTAAGAACCTTAAACCGTTCAATAACCGAATTGCTTAACCAGTTTTTCCGGTCAACAGTATCCTGGGCAAAACAATTGCTTATGTATAACAGGCTAATAATTAAAAATGAGCAGTATTTCACGTTAATTGGTTTCAGCCAATATAAAACATGTGCAATCAAATTCAAAAAATAAAATGAAGAAGCCTATCCGTTACCCCGTCTGCCGCCACCGCCGCCAAAACCTCCGCCTCTGCGGCCGCCGCCACCACGACCACCTTTTGGTTGCGAACCGGCAAATTTTTGCAGGCGCAGGGTAAACGATAGCATAAAGTACCGTCCAAGCCGGTTGGTGCGGGTGTCAATGATCTGGTTGCCGCTTACAGTGCGGCTTACCCCGGTGTTTTCATTAAAAAGATCGAACGCCTGGAAACGGAACGAGGCGATGTTCTTTTTCAAAAACTGGTATTCAACATATGAGCTTAAAAGGGTAGGGTTAGCCTTTACCGTGCTGCTGAAACCCTGGTTTATGGTTTGGGTAAGGTTATAGCCTAAGATCCAGTTATAAAAAAAGTAGTTGCGGCCGTCCAGACCGATTGTCCAGGTTTTGGCATTTGTATTTATGGATGATGGCAGGCTGTATTTGGTATTGTTGATGCTGTAATTGCCGCTTACTTCAGTGTCCATTACGCTGTCGATATCAACCCGCAGCTTTGCGCCCTGGTTTAAAACCCAGTTTTTACCAAGATTACGCTGATCTTCGATATATGATATATTATTGTTGTATGATGCGCCTCCATTAAGGGTTACAGTGAATTTGCGGTTATCAAATGGTTTTGAAAAGGCATAATTACCATTCATAGAATAATAGCCATTGGTATTTAAATAATGAGTTTCCTGTTTGGTACTTGTGGAAACGGTTCCGCCTGTGCCACCCGTTGCTGTACTTGAAACTACCGGTGCTGTATTGGCAACAATTTGATCTTCAATGGTGTTGAAGCTCATGTTGGTGAATAACGAATTTCCGCTGGCTATATCAAACTGGTTATATCTTAAATTAACGCTGTTGCTGAAAGATGGTTTCAGATCGGGATTACCATAAACCACATTTTGAGGGTTCGAATAGTCTGGCTGGATCTGCAGCTGCGCAAAGCTTGGCTGACTGCTGTTGCCACTATAATTAATGGTAAGCGAGTGGTTCCTTTCAAAATTGTAAACAAACCTTGCCGTAGGTACCAAATTAAAAGTATTGGTAGAGGTATGGAAATTATGCGACTCGCCGGTTAAAGTAGCCGGCTGTGCAGAAATGCCGACTGTATAATTATATTTTGCCTTTACACCACGCAGGTTAAACCCAAAGCGATTGGTAATAAACTGGTAATTATACAGCGTACTTAACGAATCAACATAGGTTTGTTCGCCGGTTTTGGGGTCAATGCGGTAATTATACCGGTTGTTATCGGTATTTGTGTAGCTGTAGGTATAGTTGGCTTCAAGATAGGTTGTTTTGCCTATTGGTTCAAGATAGGATAAATGAACGTTAAATTTATCTGAATTGCTGTTGGTATTTATTTGTTGGTATAAGGGATTTACAATGCTATCCTGAACTGTGGTGTACTTATCATTAAAATCCTGGTCGTGTTTGGTATAGCTGTAACTGGCGTTTATACTAAAATTGCGCCCTTTTTTCTTAAACTTATGATTGTAAAGTATGGAAGCGCCGCCGCTTGGGGCAGAAGAATTGGTTAATGAATACTCCGTGCCATTAACAGTTACCCCGTTTCGCATATTGCTGAAGATATCGCTATTGTTATCATTTGAGGTGCCGTATGAGAAGTTTGGGTTGAATTTCAGATAGTTTAAAGTATCGATCTTATACTCCAGGTTAAAATCAAAACGATGATTAATGCTATGGTTTTGATCGGTAGTATTATCATTATTTATCAATGATCCCGATTGAAAAATATCCTGTTGCAGCGATGTACTAGTTGTTTTGGTGTTTTTATCAGCAAAGCTGTAACTTCCGTAAACGGTTATTTTTTTACCCCAGGCATCGCGGTAGTTTAGTCCTAATGATTTATTATCTGTAATGCCGTTAGCTGTACTAACACCGCTTCCGCTGCTGCCACCTCCACCGCCTGAACGTCCCGATCTTCCGCCGCTGCCACCTGCCTGGCTTAAGTTAAACGCGTTGGTGTTATTATTATTAACCGTGCCAAGTAATGAGATCTGCTGGTCGTTATTAAATTCATTGGCTGATAGCTTGGCCTGGTAGCGCCCATCGTTCCCGGCGCCTATGGTGCCTTGTCCAAACTGACCTTTCTTTTTCCCCTTTTGAATGGTGATGTTTAAAATTTTATCCGGGTCCCCGGTTTTTATCCCGGTTAAATTCGCCTGGTCGCCATAGTCATCAATAACCTGGATGCTTTCAACAATATCGGCAGGTAAATTCTGGGTAGCAGTTTGTACATCGCCCGTAAAATAATCCTTTCCGTCAACCCTTACTTTTGACACTTGCTTGCCATGCGCGGTAACATTGCCGTTGGCATCAACACTAACCCCCGGAAGCTTTTTCAGCAGATCCTCCACCGGCGAACCTTCCCGCACTTTATAGGCGCTGGCTTTATATTCAATGGTATCCTCCTTAATAATTATTGGTATCACCGCATTTACCGTAACTCCATTAAGCATATTGGTTTGTACTTTCAGCTTAATGGGATCAAGTTTTATGGGTTTTGTCCCATCATCCATTACATATTTGCGGGTAAAAGGCTGGTAGCCAATTCCGGTTACCGTTATTTTAAAGTTTTTTGAAGTAACTATAGGGAAATCATAAACGCCTTTTAAATTGCTGGTTACCGTAACACTGTCAGTAGCTGATGTAAGCTTAACATTTACAGCTGGTACGGTGCCCGTGCTGTCAATAATGGTGCCGAATACCTCCCGTGATGGCGTTTTGGATGCTTGCTGGGCAAAAGCTGCGGTGTAAAGCAGGAATAAAAAAAGAAACGAAAACAGGGGTTTTTTCATATCAGAAAGCGTTTATAAACTGCTATCGACCATGAAGATATGCCTATGGTTTAACAATTTACTCCTTGTCATATAAATGTTGCATTATAAGCTCATTGTCATGTAATTGTTGCGGCTAATTGAATTTTAATTATTGATTTCGTGATTGCTATACGCATAACACCTGCTACAATTCTAACCCTTACAACACCTCCAATATTTACAACTTTTCAACAGCTTCAATCGTACAAATGTGAATGAGGGGTTTTATACTATTATTATCACTGTTATTAATATATAAATTATCCGTAGCTCAAAGGGCTGTTCATGATCATCCTCCAGTAAGGGACCCCGCCGCCTTGTACAAGCACATTGACAATTTAAATAACACCGCCCGTAATATTTATCTTACCACTCCGGATTCTGCACGCAGATTAGCCGAAAAAGCCCTTTTGCTTTCCCAGGAATCAAATTACGCCACAGGAAAAGGCCGTAGTTTTTATAATATCGGGCTTATATATTGGTCGCAATCTTATTATCCTATCAGTTTGTTTTACCTTAACTCTGCAACCAACTATTTGCCTGCAGGCAATTCTCCTGATCTTTCTGATTGTTTTAACGCGCTTGGCCGTACTTATGCTGATCTGGGCAATTATAAACAGGCGTTAGCTAATTTAGATAAGGCGCTATACCTTGCAGGGAAAAATAAGGGACTGCTGGCCGAGGTGTATAGTGAAAGATCATACGTTTATTGCGCCACTAAAAATTATGATAAGGCAGTTGAAGAGGCTCAATATTCACTGAAATTAAACCAGGAGATTAATGCCAAAGGCAGTATAGCAGTTTTGTATGCCCGTTTAGGCAGTATTTACCGGTTTAAAAAAGATTACCCCGCTGCACTTAAATATGATAGCATTTCATATAGCATGAGCAAAATAACATTTAACAAGCGTTTAAGGGCTAAATTATATACTGAATATGCTTTACTGTACAATGAGTTGCATAAATACGATACAGCAATTAGTTATGCTAAAATGGGCATTACCCTTGCCGACAGCATTGGTATAGTTGATGCGGAGGCAGAAGGATATAAAGCGCTTGTTAATAGCTATGAGTTAAAAAATGATTTAAAAAATGCCCTGGCCTATCAAAAAAAATATGCCGCTATGGATGATAGTATAAACACAGCAACCAAACTAAAAACCATTAAACTTATTCAAAATCATAGTGCCCTAAACTCAAAGCTTAATGATATTAAGTTAATGGAAGCTGGCGACAGGGAAAATAAAGCTAAAATAAAAGCCCAAACCAAATTGATCTTAATACTTGCCACATCCCTGGTGGTGCTAATATCCATGCTTTTTATTACCTTCTATCTTTATAAACAAAAGAAATTACTGAGCAATAAGCTAAAAATTCAACACAGCGCTCTTTTAGATCAAAAGGAGTTGATTGAGATACAAGCTGCTAACTTGCAATCGGTTAATGATCTTAAGGATAAATTATTGGCGGTTATTGGTCATGATCTGCGAACACCTGTTGCCAATATGAGCAACATTATTGAGATGTTTAATGATGGCTACCTTGATGCCGGTGAAGTGAGCGAATTAATGAAAGAGATAAGCCCTATTATGAAAGGCGCTGAGCTAACACTTTCAAACCTTACGGAATGGGCCGGAAGCCAGATAAAAGGGAAAACCGTAAACTCAACAAACGTTGATATATTTTTATTGGGTGTGGAGATGGAACAAACCTTTATGCACCACCTGCAATTAAAAAGTATTGATTTTACCAATAATGCTTACGCCGGACAGTCTGTATTGGCAGACGAAAATCACATAAAAGTTATTTTGCGGAACCTGGTAAGTAATGCTGTTAAGTTTACAGGTAATAAAGGCAACATTACACTTGCTACTCAAATTGAAGATAACTCGATAATAATTAGCGTAACCGATACCGGCAAAGGAATGGACGCCGATGAGATTGAAAAACTCTTCTCCATCAATACACATTTTTCACTTTCCGGCACCTCCGGCGAGAGGGGCACAGGCATAGGCCTGCTTTTATGTAAGGAACTGGTTGAGCTTAATGGTGGTAAACTATCGGTAAGTTCAATGGTTGGGAAAGGCAGCACTTTTTACTTTAACCTGCCATTGGTGCGGGCCTATGTTTAATAATTATAAAATAATTTATTTTTTTAACAGATATTTTGGTGTCGTTTAAACACTTTTTAAATTATCCCAAATCACCCTTTGCAGTATCGTAGGGCTATTTTTTCAGACATTATTATGACAATTTCAGAGGGTCTGGGTATTAATTATTCGTTATGGTTGTGTTTTAATTGCCAGCGTTCATGAAATAATAACTACTTTTCGGTGTTCTTACTCTAATTAAACTATATATTAAACCCTTTAAATGGCTTTTTTAAACACAGTGCTTGAACCACCTGCGTACGGGTGGAAGGATAAATTTGGCGACCTTGTAAAACCTACCAACAGTCAAATAATAAAAGAATTTTTTTCAAGGCTGAATGTTTTTAAATCCAAAAAGAATTGGTTGTCGTTTCTTAGCTGGATGATGATTGTGTTTTTAGCACCCTTTTTATTCTTGTTTATATTTAAGTATTTTTCAATAACGGGGCTAATAGTTGCTTTTGTTTACAGTATGATATTTATGGGTACACATGGTACCATATGGCATCACCGTTATTGTACTCACGGCGCCTATAAATTCAGCAACAACTTCTGGCGGTTTTTTACCCAAAACCTTACCCTAAAAATAATCCCCGAAGAGATCTATGCAGTTTCGCACCACGTGCACCATGCGCTGTCTGATCAGCCCGGCGATCCTTACAATGCACAGGGTGGCTTTCTTTATTGTTTTTTAGCCGATGTAAACCATCAGCCAATAAACCGTAACATGACCGAAGGTAATTATGCCAAGTGTGTTAATTTAATGAAGCATACCGGCGTAACCACAAATACATATACACAATATAAAAAGTGGGGCACATTGGTTGGCCCGCTGCGTACCATTATAGGCATAATTTTAAACTGGAGTTTTTGGTTTGCGGCATTTTATTTAATAGGTGGCCCGGCTTTGGCCTGTGCTGTTTTTGGCGCGGCAGGTTTTTGGGCTGTAGGCGTGCGTACATTTAATTATGAAGGCCATGGCAAGGGTGAGGATAAACGCAGGGATGGGGTAGATTATAACCGTAACGATATGTCAATAAACCAGATCTGGCCTGGCTTTGTAGCAGGTGAATGGCATAATAACCACCACCTGTATCCAAAAAGCGCCCGTTCAGGCTTTAAACCGTACCAGGTTGACCTTG
>JAQBOS010000095.1 GCA_028287925.1 Mucilaginibacter sp.
CTTAAAGGTCTGCTGGTTATAGCAGCATTCCTATTGCTTTTAGGTTGTATAAACTTTATAAATTTAACTACAGCACAGGCAAATCAGCGGGCGAAGGAAATTGGGATCCGCAAAACAATGGGCAGCAGCAGGGCGCAGCTTATCTTCCAGTTTTTAAGTGAAACGTTCATGGTCACATTCATCGCGGTTATTCTGTCGGAGGCGTTGGCGCCGGTTGTGCTGAAAATGTTTTCTGATTTTATTGCACCGGGTGTTAAGGTCGACTTGCTGCATCAGCCTGATCTTATCCTGTTCCTGATCAGCCTGGTATTAATTGTAAGCTTACTATCGGGATTTTATCCGGCCCTGGTACTGTCGGGCTATAAGCCTGTATCTGTACTTAAAAACCAGGTGAGCGCAATCGGCAGCCAAAGCCGTAAAGCATGGCTGCGTAAATCATTATCAGTGGCGCAGTTTGTAATCGCACAGTTTTTTATAATGGCGACCATATTGGTAAGCAAACAAATCCACTATGCCCTTCATAAAGACCTGGGCTTTAAAAAGGATGCCATAATTGTAATAAACTCCCCATGGAAAAATCGTACGGAAGCACGTAACCAGGTGTTTTTTAATAAGCTAAGCGCAATGCCGCAGGTTGAGCTGGTTAGTGTTGGCGGCGCACCACCATCGTCAGGCAATACTAACTCAACAAATGTGAGTTACCAGGATGGCAAAAAAGAAGTAAAAACCGATGTTCAATTAAAGTTCGGGGATGAAAATTACATGAAACTATACAAGCTTAAATTACTTGCAGGCAGGGCGCTGCGTATTGGCGATACATCAAAAAGTGTGGTGATAAATGAAAAATATTCAAAGGTACTCGGCTTTAAAACGCCAAGCGCCGCAATTGGCACTGTATTGAACCATTTTAATGGTCCTAAAACTTTACAGGTTGTGGGTGTGGTGTCTGATTTTCATCAACGGTCGCTTCACGAGCCTATTAAACCACTGGCAATATACACTGGTACCCGTACCTTTACGAAAGGCACGTTCCATATTGCCCTAAAGCCAGAAACCGCCGGAGGCGGCGAATGGAAGACAGCCATTGCCGGCATCCAAAAAACATGGAAAGAGATTTACCCGGATGATGACCTGGAATATCATTTTTTTGATGAAACGATCGCTAAATTTTACGAAACCGAGCAACATACATCCACATTGCTTACTTGGGCAACCGCGCTGTCGATATTTATAAGCTGCCTTGGTTTATTAGGCCTTGCCATTTATACTACCAACCAGCGCACAAAAGAAATTGGCGTGCGAAAAGTGCTTGGCGCCACGGTTGCACAGGTAGTAACGCTGCTGTCGTCAGAACTGATTATGCTTATCCTATTGGCATTTTTAATTGTAACCCCGGTTGCCTGGTATGCTTTAAACCAATGGATGCAAGGTTTTGCCGACCGCACGGCCATAAGCTGGTGGATCTTCGCAATCAGCGGAGCTGGGATGCTGCTGGCAGCTGTGTTTACATCAAGCTTTCAAACTGTTAAGGCAGCAATTGCAAACCCTGTGAAGAGCCTACGGAGTGAGTGAGATTAGTCATTGGGCATTAGTCATTTGTTTAGCCTGGATAATTAATCAAAATATCCAATGACACAACTTATAGCTTTAGGACACTAATGACCAATGACACAATGACTAATGACCAACTAATATGTTAAAAATCAACCTAAAACTGGCGTTCCGGAATATTTTCAGGAATAAATTGTATACAGCCATTAATATTATTGGCTTAAGCCTGGCAAGTGCATTTTGTATCCTTGTTTATTTGTATGTAAAAAATGAACAATCGTTTGACAGATTTCATAAGGATAACGACAGGTTATTTAGGGTAGAGCAAACTAATATTTTTGCTTCTTTCGACAGGGACAATCTTAAAAAAAGTTTTTTCTCGCTTTTATTGAAGACTGAAGAACAAAAAAACATGATAACTACACCTGTAGGGTTTGCTGACGCCATCAAATCAAATTTTCCGGAAGTTGAAAATGCCATACGAATAGCACAACTACAAGATCCAACAATACGTATTGATAATCAAAGCTTTAAAGAGAAAGACGAAAATGTTGTTTATGCCGATGATGATTTCTTTAGTACGTTTAGTTTTCCACTCATTTACGGTAATCCGGCTAATGTCCTCAAAGGACATAACCAGGTTGTAATAAGTGAAAGGCTGGCAAAAAAGTATTTTGGTAATAGCAACCCGGTTGGCAAAACCTTAAATATAACCAGCGAAAAATTGTTATTGACCATTAGCGGCATAGCAAAGGATTTTCCGGCTAATTCAAGCTTCAGGTTTGATATTATAATACCCCGTTCAACCGATCCATATTATAACGATGAACTAAAACGGGGCGCAGACGGCTTTAGCGACTTGCTGATAATCAGGTTAATTAAAGGGATAAATGTTACTGCTTTTCAAAAAAAACTGGATGTATTTTCGGCTAAATACTTTAAAACACTGATGGAGTCGATGGCGAAACAGGATCCTAAAAATAAGCCTGAAAGTTTTCATGTGTCATTAAGGCCATTTGCGGAAGCGCATTATAACCAAAGCGAAGGCTGGAACCATTATACCGATCTGAAAAATATTTACCAGCTGATTTGCCTTGGAATAATTATTTTGTTTATCGCCTGTTTAAACTACATTTTGCTAACGTTAACAAATGCTATATCCCGGTCGCAGGATGTAGGTGTACGCAAAACAATAGGCGCGGGCCGGAAACAGATCATTTTACAGTATTATACCGAAACACAACTGCTGGCATTTATTGCGGTTATAGTTGGCTTGTTGGTTTCAGTTACCTCACTGCCTTTCTTTAGCAGCCTTACAGGTTCTGCACTGGACCTTTCATATTTCTCTTTTGCTGATATTGCCGTTTTACTAATTATTCTTGCTATAGTATTGGGATTGCTGGCAGGCATTTATCCGGCGTTGGCAATGTCAGGATTAAGGCCGTTGAACATTATGAGAGGATTTTCAGCTTATAAAATAAGCCCGGTTTTATCTAAAAGCCTTGTTGTTGTGCAATTCTCTATTTGTGTTATATTGGTTATCTCCGCTTTAACTATAAATAAACAGATGCATTTTATTAACCAGGCGGGTATGGGTTTTGAAAAAGACCAGGTTGTAGTTTTGCAAAACCCATATAACTGGAATGAAAGTCAAAAAGCCAACGCTCTAAAAAATCAATTATATCATTTTGTTTCTACTGAACCTGGTTTACAGGATATCACAACAACAACATTTGGCTTTGAGCAATATAGTCAGAATGGACACATAATAAATGGCAAACAGGTGCCGGTTCAATCTTTTGGTGTTGATTACAATTATTTTTCATTTAATAAAATCCCGATTCTAAAAGGCAGAAGTTTTTCACGTGATATTATAAGCGACAGTGCACGTATCCGGCTTACTGCCGAGCAAAGAACTCCGCATAGCTCAACGGTTGGCGCAAGTGTAGTTATAAACCAAACTTTGTATAACATATTGGGTAAACCGCAAATGGAGCAGGTAAACCCTGCCCTCGGAGCCATTATTATTGGCGTATGCAAAGATTTTCATAGTGATGACCTGACAAAAACAATAGCGCCGGCATATCTTAGAGTAAATACCAACTTTTATAAATATCTCCTGGTAAAAATAAAAGCAGGGCACAGTATACCAAATGCAATGGATAATATAAAAAGCAACTGGAATAAGCTTACAGGCAACCTGCCCTTCAGCTATACGTTTATGGATGAAGATGTTGCCAAAAGCTATGATGCCTACCTCCGCTGGATGACAACCATTACAACTTCATGCATATTGGCTATTATTATTGCCTGTTTAGGTTTATTCGGCTTGTCAGGGCTTACAACCATCAACCGTACAAAAGAAATCGGCATTCGGAAGGTATTAGGGGCATCAGTTTCCAATTTATTCATGCTATTAAACCGGGGAACGATATTACTGGCGGCTGGCTCATTTATTATTGCTGCACCTGTGGCGTTTTACCTGGTACACCAGTGGCTTGATAATTTTGCCTACCGCATAAAACCTGATTGGGTTCTTTTTGTATCAGCAGGAATAATAGCCATGCTTACCGCTATTATAGCTGTAAGCTATCATACTATAAAAGCAGCGACGGGTAATCCAGTGAAAAGCCTGCGTTCCGAGTGATTAGTGACCAGAGGTTAGAGACTAATTGAGATAAAAATTCCCTAATCTCTGGGCCTCTAACCTCTAATCAACTAACCCCAACTGTATCATTACCGAACACTCGGTGTTACACTTACGAACACATTCGTACACCATTATCAGATACAAATAGCTGGTTATTAATTACTTGAATATTTGGTACATATTTTAACCAATTTATATTACAAGAATTTTATCATGCTTAAAAATTACTTTAAAATAGCCTGGCGTAATATTGTCCACCATAAAGGATATACCGCGATTAATGTTTCGGGATTAACCGTTGGCATTGCAGCCTGCCTGCTCATATTTGTTGTTATTCAATACGAGTTGAGCTTTGAAACCTTCAGACCTAACTTTAAAAACATTTACCACGTTGTTACCAAGCAAAAGCGCGAAGAGGGTTTTTCTTATAATCCTGGCGTACCAATCCCAACAACAGAAGCGCTAAGACTCGATTTTCCACAGGCGAAAATAGCTGCTATAAATTCAAACTATGGAAGCCAGATCACTGTGCCGGATAATGGTTCATTCAAAGGAGCTGGTGATAAAAAGTTCACCGAAAATATGGGTGTAATGTTTATGGAGCCTCAGTTTTTTGATATTTTCAGCGCAACCTGGTTGGCTGGTGATAAAAAAGCGCTGGCAGAACCTAACATGGTTATTATTGATAAAAGCAGTGCCACTAAATATTTTGGCGATTGGAAAAATGCCATGGACAAGTCGTTACGGATGGATAATGTGCTGAATTTAAAAGTAGCAGGCGTAATTGAAGATGCTCAGCCCAACAGCGATCTGCCGTTAAAAATACTGGTATCATTCATAACCTGGAAACAACACCCGAATGATTATGGATACTTTAACAACTGGCATTCAACAAGCAGCAATCACCAGGTATTTATGCAATTGCCTGCAAATGAGTCGGTGGATAGAATTAATGGGCAGCTAAAAACTTTTAATCACCGGCATTCGGGTGATAAAGGTAAAGTGGGGCAGATGAACTTTTTACAGCCATTAAGCGAGATGCATTTTGACACCCGCTTTGGCAATACCCTCGGCGATCATATGACCACAAGGTCGACGTTGCGCATACTATCATTTATTGCCATCCTGATGATTGTAATGGCATCCATCAATTTCATTAACCTTTCAACCGCGCAATCTGTAGGCCGGTCAAAAGAAGTTGGGATCCGCAAAGTACTTGGCAGCAGCCGTGGCCAGCTAATTGGCCAGGTAATGGGTGAAACCACTATTATAGTAGTTAGCTCAGTATTATTGGCAATAATTGCTGCAAAACTTGCTTTGCCTTACCTTAAAAATATTGCCAGTGTGCCTGATAGCATCAGCCTGCTTAATATAGGCAGCTTGTTGTTTTTAGTTTTGGTAACCATTGTAGTCATCACGCTGTCAGGTATTTACCCCGCACTGGTTGTATCTGGATTTAAGCCCGTTTTAGCGTTAAAAAACAAGATCACAGCCGCATCAATAGGGGGTATCCCATTACGGAGGGGGTTAGTGGTTTTACAATTTGGCATCTCGCAATTGCTGATCATCGGCACTATCATCGCGATAAAACAAATGAATTTTGTGAACGAGGCCGATCTTGGTTTTAACAAAAGCGCAGTGCTGATAATACCTGGATATACTGACAGCATCAGCCTGCGTAAAATAGATGCTTTTAAACAGCAGCTTTTACAAAATGCAGAAGTGAAATTCGTAAGCTTTTCATCGGATGCGCCATCGTCAGAAAACAACTGGGGTACAAACTTTTACTTTGATCATAACGGAAAAGAAAATGGCATAACCACCTTTTTAAAATATGGCGATGCGGATTATTTTAAAACTTTCGGGATGCGTTTTGTTGCAGGCAAGGGCTACGACCCAAGCGACACGGTAAAACAGGTAGTTGTTAATGAAACCTTCCTGGCGAAGCTGGGCATTCAAAATCCTGAAAAGGCAATAGGAAAAACAGTTAAAATAGGAGGCGGCCCAAAAGCGGTATGGGCGCCAATAACAGGAGTTGTTAAAGACTTTAAAACCAATTCGTTAAGAGAAGCAGTTAAACCAATTGTTATATCACCTGCAAAGAAACTCGAATCGCAGATCGCTCTTAAAATTGAAACCAAAAACCTAAGTAAAACTGTTGCGAAGCTGCAAAAACAGTGGGAAAACATGTACCCGGAATATGCTTACAACGGCTATTTTCTTGATGATAACATAGCGCAGTTTTATAAACAGGAAAATCAGCTTGCACTGGTGTATAAGATCTTTGCGGGCATAGCCATATTTATCTCATGCCTTGGCTTGTATGGGCTCGTATCATTTATGGTGCTGCAACGCACCAAAGAAGTGGGTGTTCGTAAGGTGCTTGGCGCATCGGTAAAAAGTATTGTATTACTGTTTTCAAAAGAGTTTATCATACTTATAGCTATCTCGTTTTTGATAGCTGTACCTGTGTCATGGTATATGATGTCCGGCTACCTGCAAACTTTCGTTTACCGAATAAATATAACTGTCGACGTGTTTTTACTTGCCCTTGTATCATCACTAGTACTGGCGTGGGTAACAGTGGGCTATAAAGCGATAAAAGCTGCCCTGGCAAACCCGGTATCGAGTATGAGGAGTGAGTAAAGTCATTGGTCATTGTGTCATTAGTCATTAGTGGAGAAATCGCTTGACTAAGGACACAATGACCAATGACAGCGCAGCAAATGACTAATGACCAATGACAGCGCAGCAAATGACCTAATGACCAAATAAAATGATAAAGAACTATTTAAAAACCACATTGCGCAGCCTGTTGAAAAACAGGGGCTACAGCTTTTTAAACATCACCGGGCTGGCTATCGGGATAGCTTGTGCTTCGCTGATATTTTTATGGGTGCAGGACGAATTAACCTATAACAGTAATTTTAAAAAGAAAGATAATCTGTACACCATTTATGAGAATCAAACCTACAGTGGAAAGGTTAGTACTTTCCATGCTACCCCCGGACCAATGGCTCAGGCTATCAGATCGGAGATCCCAGGGATAAAAAACACCGCAATATTGTCAAATTATGATCAGATGGTTTTTGCACTTGGCGATAAGGCAATAAATGAGAAAGGAGCTTATGCCGATCCCGAAATATTTCCAATGCTTGATATGCCCTTTATTTATGGCAATGCATCAAATGCTTTTCATGAGCTTCACGCAGTTGTGATCAATGAAACGATGGCTAAAAAGTTCTTTGGGGATGCTAACCCTATAGGGAAAGCTTTAAAAATGAATAACGAACAGGATTTTACGGTAACCGGAGTTTTTAAAGATCTCCCTAAAAACTCAACGTTTCAATTCCACTGGTTGGCGCCACTAAAAAATATTGATCACAAACAGCCATGGATGCAGATTTGGGGAGCTAACTGGGCACGTACTTATGTTGAGTTGGAGTCATCTGCAAATATTAATGCGGTTAACAAAAAATTACTTCACTACCTAACCACCAAAGCCACACACAACACAACAGAATGCTTCCTGTTTGCTATGAATAATTGGAACCTGCATGACAGCTTTGCCGATGGTAAACCTAATAGCGGTGGCAGAATAACCTACGTACGCTTATTTGCCATAATAGCTTTTATTATTTTAATTATTGCCTGTATTAACTTCATGAACCTTTCTACTGCACGTTCTGAACAGCGGGCAAAAGAAGTTGGCGTGCGTAAAGTAATGGGCGCAGGTAAAGGTAAATTGATAGGTCAGTTTATTGGCGAAGCGGTTATTATGTCGTTTATTGCTGTGCTGGTAGCTATTGTTTTCATTTATTTAACGCTGCCATCATTCAATAATTTGGTGCAGAAGGAACTGGCTGTTAATATATTCGAACCTGCCCATATTATATATTTAGTTACAATAGGCCTTATAACCGGTTTATTGGCAGGTAGTTATCCGGCATTTTATCTTTCATCATTTAACCCGATAGCTGTTTTGAAAAATATAAAAATAAAATCAAGCACCAGTTCGGGTCTTATCAGGCAGGGGCTTGTAGTTATACAGTTTTCTGCGTCTATTATACTTATTATTGGCACGGTTATTATTTACCAGCAAATTCAGCATGTTAAAAGCAGGCAGCTTGGATACAATAAAAACAACTTGATCTATATTAATACGCAAGGTAAAATGGCCGATAAGTTTGCCAGCGTTTACAACGATCTTAAAAAATCCGGTGTGGTGGAAGATGCCGCTTTAAGCAATGACCTTGTATTACAGGTAGGGAGCAATAGTGACAATTATAATTGGGACGGAAAAGACCCGTCAAAAAATCCATTGATCAGCTGGGAGAACGTAAGCGCGCAGTTTATCCCAACTATGGGAATGAAGCTGGTAGCCGGCAAAAATTTCAATACCAATTCATCATTGGATAGCAATAACGTAATTATAAACGAAGCATTTGCCAAACAAATGGGCAAAGAAGGCCGGGTAGGCGGAATTATACGCGAGGGTGATAACAAGCAGCGTGTTATAACCGGCATTGTGGAAGACTATTTATATAACGACATGTACGCC
>JAQBOS010000522.1 GCA_028287925.1 Mucilaginibacter sp.
CGCTATAAAATTAATCAGCACAAGTAAACGCGGACTAAGGGTAGCCTCTATGAGGCAAGAGATACCTCGTTTTTGTTTCTACAAATAGGTAGCCCCGATGGGGCATGCCTTTGTAAATACCATATTGTTCTCTAAAACGATGCGCTTACATTATTAAAATTGTGGGTACACGGTAGCCCGGTTGGGGTTAGGGAACTAAAAATCCAGTGGCCCCAGCCTCCGCATATTCTTCATTATCAAATACTGCCGGTGCCTTAAATACCGTGTAGGGTGCGTTGCAGACCATTTTAGCGGACTTGGAAATATCACCGCAATAGCAGCTGCTTCATGATTGGTTAATTGCGATGCCGGTTTATGGAAATAAGCCTGCGATGCCGCCTCAACACCATAAATACCATCACCCATTTCAATTACATTCAGGTAAACTTCCATAATGCGTTTTTTACCCCAAAACACTTCCATTAGCAAGGTAAACCAGGCCTCAAACCCTTTACGGATAATTGACCTGCCCGGCCAAAGGAAAACGTTCTTGGCGGTTTGCTGCGATATGGTGCTCCCTCCTATCAGTTTTTTACTGTTCGCGTTTTTCTTTATCGCTTTTTCAATCGATTTAAAATCAAAGCCATGATTTTCTAAAAACGATTGGTCTTCAGCAGCCACAGCAGCACGTTTCATGGATGGGGCAATATCGTCAAAGCTTTTCCATTGTTTATCTATCTTCCATTCCTTCCCATCTGCCTTGCGCTCAAATCCCCGCTGGATCATCAGCCAGGTAACAGGCGGATTAACAAAGCGGAACAGGATCACAAAAAAGAGGCTCCCCGCCACAAAAGCTATAAACACCAGCTTTACAACACGAAAGATCAGCCGCCACAAGCCGCCATTAAAAAATCCTTTTGACCTTCCACTAGCTGATTTATTATTTGAAGCAGGCTTATTGCTGCGCGTAGTTTTCATCGTTTAAAAATAGAAATTATTTCGGATGCCGGATTTATTTTACGGCGATGATTTTCACCATTATGTCATTGCGAGCGCAGCGCGGCAACCGCATACTCTACAGAGCGAATAGAACGGCGTACAATTTGCAGAGCCGCCCTGTAAAGTTCGCGGTTGCCGCGCTCGTTCCTCGCTCGCAATGACAAATGTGCATAAAAAAAGGTGTCAAGCTTTCACTCAACACCTTTAAATTATATTTTTCTAAATCCGAAATCGAAATTCCGAAATCCGAAATCTAATTACTCAGCTACTACTTCAAAAGGCACCTGAACTTTAACCTCTTTGTGCAGGTTAACGTTAGCGATGTATTCGCCAACAAATTTTGGTTCAGTTTCAAAAGTAATGCGGCGGCGATCTACTTCAAAGCCTTCTTTCTTCAATGCATCAGCAACCTGGATGGTATTGATAGCACCAAATATTTTACCGGTTTCGCCAGCTTTAGCGCCTATAGTAAGTTTAACACCTTCTAAGCGGGCAGCAATAGCGTCAGCATCCTTGCGGATCTTGTCTTGTTTAAACTGAGCCTGTTTAAGGTTTTCAGCTAAAACTTTGCGGGCACTTACTGTAGCTTGTATAGCATAACCTTTGGGGATAAGGTAGTTACGGCCATAACCTGGCTTTACTTTCACTACATCGTCTTTATCACCTAAGTGTTTTACGTCTTGTTTTAAAATAACTTCCATTTTTCTACCTCCTGATTATTTTAATGAATCTGTAACATAAGGTAATAAACCGATGTGGCGTGCGCGCTTAACAGCCTGAGCCACTTTACGCTGAAACTTTAATGAAGTTCCGGTTAAACGGCGTGGTAATACTTTACCCTGGTCGTTAACAAACTTTAATAAAAAGTTAGCGTCTTTGTAATCAATATACTTGATCCCGTTCTTCTTAAAACGGCAGTATTTTTTACGTGTGTCCTCTACTTTAGGGGCAGTAACGTATTTAATCTGGTCATTTGCCATTAGTGTGCTGCCTCCTCTGTTTTAGGTTTTTTGTTGAAAGCACCACTGCGTTTCTTGTCATTGTAAGCAATGGCATGTTTATCTAAAGCAATGGTAAGGAAACGTAACACGCGCTCGTCACGACGTAGTTCAACTTCCAATTTGTTAATTAAATCACCTGGAGCCTTAAATTCAGTTAAGTGATAGTACCCTGTAGTCTTCTTTTGAATAGGGTACGCTAATTTTCTCAAACCCCAATTATCCTCCTGGACAATTTCGGCTCCGTTATCAGTAAGAATTTTGCTGTATTTGGCAATAGCCTCTGCAGCAACATCTACTGTTAACAACGGGGTTAGAACGATCACAATTTCGTACTGTTGCATTGTTATACTTTGATTTTAAATAATTTACCCGCTATTACGGGGCTGCAAATGTACATATTATTTCACATCTTTCAAATCAATTCTACACATTATTACACACTTTGTTTACATCAATTAAAATTCTGATTTCATTAATCCTGAATAGGTATTAAACATCCTAAATAATAAGCGTATGGCATTTAATATAAATCCATTATGGCTTCAGGTATCTGGTCTCAGGCAACTGAACTATCTTATTTATACTTATTTTTGAGCCATGATATTACCAGGAATTGAAAAAGATAAAATTATTCACACCATTAGTACCGATGATACTTATACAGAATTTTCACCCGGTGGGGATGATGATTCAGATGGGGATGATTGGGATGACGAAGATGATGAAAATTTTGACGACATGGCCGATGATGAGAATAACCTGCATGATATTATTGTTGAAGAGGATCTTGAAGACCCTAATGATGACGATCACCTGCCGGATGATGACCTTTAATCAACAGATTCTTCATAAATATCCCGCTCCATTTTAATATCCCATTTTGCAAGCAATACTGCAGGGTTAAAGCTTATACGCTGGTATTCTGCCTGTACGGCAAGTCTGGCGTTATTAAGCGCATCTGCATTTTGCCAAACTGCAATGGTTAGGATCACCTGGTTCCCGGCCTCGTCCGTTCGTTTATAAACAGTGTCATCAATAAAACCTTCAAGATTTTTTATAAAGTTCCTGTTGTAATTCATCCTGTCTGTAAATTCAGTCCCTGCATTTGCAGGGACTATGAACTTATCAATAAATATTTGTTTCATGATTTTATGCGTTTATCCTGTTGAAATTTATTTCTCAAAACTCCGGATAAACACGGTTCATTGCTTGTAAAAACTCATTGATCTACCAGAAGGATGGCGACTTAAAAAAGTCTGATGGGGTTTGCCCGGTAAAGAGCCGGAAATCTTTATTAAAATGAGATTGATCAAAATAGCCTGCAGCATAAGCAAGCTCGGTAAAGTTTTGCTGCTGTTTGCCGGAGCTCACTATATTTCTTAACCTGATAACAGATGAGAAGTGCTTTGGCGATGCCCCTGTTGCCTTTCTGAATTTTTTTTCAAAGGCGTCCTGGCTTATGTATAAGGAGTTAGCCAAATCCTTTATCTTGTAAAAACCTTTGGCCGCATTCATCTTTTCAATAGCAGCTAAAACTAATTTATCTGCGCCTGTGCTTATAATTTGAGCGGACAGAAACTGCTCGATCAAATTTACCCGTTCAAAATTATTTTTTGCGGTTGATAGCTGATCTTCAATTTCAGCCAGCTTTTGGCTGCCGATAAAGTTATAAAGTGGCACACTATCTTCAAATAATTCATGAAGCGGTACTTTGAAAAAGGCTGCTGCTGCAGCAGGTTTAAATATAACCAGTATAGTTGCTGCCCCCGCTGAATAGCTTATTAACCGCGAAGATTTTCTTAACCCCGATAGTACAGAAACCGGCGCAACAGTTTCAATGCCTTCGGTTATGTAATTCACATTCCCTTTATACCTGAAAGCCAGCACCAGCGAAGTATCAGGCAATACACTATTTACTATACCTTCATTACTTTCAATAACCAGGTAGTTTTTGATGAAAGGTTTTAAAACGTTTGCAGGTATATAAGTATTAACTGTCATTTTATTAAAATACAAGCCAAGTTAAATAGCTTTTGCTTTAAATCCGCCGTTTTTATGTCATTTTATTAACTGCCTTAAATCTTGCCTGTCACTTAATTTACATTAAAAAAAACCGTATGCGCTTTTACATCGTTTATTATGTTTATAACAGTAATTTATGAGGTCGATAAGCGAGTTAAAAACCAAACAGATAGTTTCCAACATCAGGAAGATCAGAGAATTTAGAAATTATACGCAGGACTATCTTGCGGCTAAACTTCAGATCTCGCAAAATGCATACAGTAAAATAGAGTTGGGTTACAGCAGCGTCACCTTAAACCGACTGATTGAAATTACAGAAATACTGGAAGTTGAGCTTGCAGATCTGATTAGCCCGAATGGTGAAGAAATCATTATGTTAAAGCTATCAACAAAGTGTTAAGCAAAACAGTGGTACTTATAGCTTATTCAGTTCTTCTATCAGTATTTTACTCAGCCCGTTAAAATAACGCCTCACGCCAAAACCTATTACGCTTTGGATCCCGCGGACGGCATTTGTTATAAACACTTCATCGGCCTCATATAATATATCCGGACTGATCTGCGCTTCGGTTAACGGGATGTTATTGTTTTTGGCGATATTAATGATCACCTGCCGCATAACCCCTTCAACACAGCCCTCGCTTAATGCAGGCGTATATAAGTGTTTCTGGTACCATACAAATACGTTAGAGCTGCTTGCCTCGCATAAGTTACCACCCTGATTCAGCAAAAACACGTCATCAAGCTTGTTTTGAGTTTTGTAGATGCCAGCCATTACGTAGATCAATGAATTGCAGGTTTTAATGTTCGACAGGTAGTTGGTAGGCTTGGGCAGTTCCGTATACAGATCTACAATAAGGCCCTTGTCATTTAAAAAATAACGCGGTTCGTCCATCGGCTGGATCTCCAGGCAATAGCCCATTTTATTTTGCGATGGTGTGTATAAACCATCGGCATCCCGGTAAACCGTAAGGCGCAAACGGCCATGCTTTATCTTATTTCTGCGGGCAAGGTCGGCGGCTTTTTCCTTCAAAAACCAGGTATCCATTTGCGAATAGCTATCAATCTTCAATGCTTTCATTCCCCGTTGTAAGCGGTCGGCATGCAGCTCCGGAAATTTAAGCTGGCCCTTCATCAACCGCATACTCTCAAACAAGCCATCCCCATACTTAAATGCACGGTTATTCAGTGCAACCAGTTTGGTATCAGCCGGAAGTATTTCTCCATTAAAATTGATGAATATTGGGAGCATGTTTTAGATTTGAGATGTTAGATATGAGATTTGAGACGTGAGATATGAGACGTGAGATATGAGATTAGTTTAAATAGAATTATGTATTAACATGATTGCATTTTTTATGTTGTTCCACGTGTTCCGGGTGTTCCATGTGTTCCAGGTTGTTCCAAATTGCTTTTTTTGTTCCACTTGTTTCCATTGTTTCATGGAACACGACCACTCTTATCTTTCAGACTTCCGGACTTTCCCGACTTTCGGACTAATCTCCAGCCTCTGATCTCTGCACCCCATACTTCCTCCACTTTTCCAAACCCGCCGCAAAATCATCAGGAAGCGGGGCTTCAAAATACAATTGTTTTTTTAGGGTTGGATGCAAAAATCCTAATGATTGTGCATGCAAGGCCTGCCGCGGTAATAGTTCAAAGCAATTTTCAACAAATTGTTTGTATTTACTAAAAACTGTTCCTTTTAAAATTTTGTCGCCCCCGTAAGTAGCATCGCTAAATAAAGGATGGCCAATGTGTTTCATATGCGCACGGATCTGGTGTGTGCGGCCGGTTTCCAGCTGACATTCAATCAGCGTAACATAATCCATCCGTTCCAAAACCCGGTAATGCGTAATAGACCATTTTCCTTTTTCGGGATCGTCATAAATGCTCATTACCCGCCTATCGTTAACACTGCGGCCAATATAGCCGGTTACCGTGCCATCTTCGGGTAAGTCGCCCCAAACCAGGGCGATATATTTACGGGCAATGGTATGGTCAAAAAACTGTTTGGCAAGCCAGGTCATGGAGCGCTCGTTTTTGCTGATCAGCAACAGGCCCGACGTATCCTTATCAATCCGGTGCACCAATCCCGGTCGGCCGTCATTCCCCGGCAAAGTAGGCAATTGCTGAAAATGATAAACCAGTCCGTTCACAAGCGTACCCGTATAATTGTTATAGCCGGGATGCACCACCAGCCCCGCCGGTTTGTTAACCACCAACACATCATCATCCTCATAAATAATATTAAGGGGGATGTTTTCCGGGTAAACTTCCGTATCGCGCGGCGGATGGGGCAATACTACCGAGATAACATCCAGTGGTTTTACCCTATAGCTTGATTTGATAGCTTTATCATTAACCAGCACATTACCAAGCTCTATGGCGTTTTGAATGCGGTTGCGTGATGCATTTTCAACCCGGTACATTAAAAACTTATCAATCCGCAACAGCGACTGCCCTTTATCAACAACTATGCGCAAGTGTTCATAAAGGTCCTGTTCTTCCTGCTCAATAAAACCGTTGTCTTCAGTCATCCGGGCAAAAGTACTCGTTTTTTCAGATATTGATTAATTGTAAATTTGTAATACTTTTAACAGACTATGCAGCTTAACCTCGAAATTTTCAGCCCTGTTCATCAAATCAAAAACCAACTGTTTGATGAACAGGGAATAAAGGTTTTTTTAAAGCGGGATGATCTGATTCACCCCATCATCTCGGGCAATAAATGGCGTAAATTAAAATACATTTTACGGCAGGCGCAAATTGAAAATAAAAACCACCTGGTAACTTTTGGAGGGGCCTATTCAAACCATTTACTGGCAACTGCGGCAGCAGCAGCAAAATTCGGCTTTAAAGCTACAGGGATTGTAAGGGGCGAGGAAGTAAATAACGATACCCTTTTTCTTTGCCGCCTGCATGGAATGAACCTGCTGTTTACCGACAGGGATAGCTATCGCGATAAACCCGCGCTGTTTAATAAATATTTTGACAATGATAATAATGCCTTTTTTATTGATGAAGGCGGTTCATCTGCCGAAGGCGCCAAAGGGTGCAGCGAACTGATAGATGAACTAACCGACACCTACGACCATATTTTCTGCGCCTGCGGAACAGGTACCACCGCAGCGGGCATTATCAACGGTATTCATCAGCATAAACTTAACACACAATTTAATGCCGTGCCGGTATTAAAAAATGGCGACTTTATGAGGGGTGAGATTGATAAATTTTTAACCGCCCCTACTGATTATGAATTACATACCGGTTATCATTTTGGCGGATACGGTAAAACTGACAAGCGGCTAATTCAATTCATCAAAAAGTTTGTAGCCGAAACCGGCATCTTGATTGAGCCTGTTTATACGGGCAAAATGCTTTACGCCATTTATGATCTTGCCTCTAAAAATCACTTTAAACCCGGAAGCAAAGTATTGGCTATCCATAGCGGCGGGATCTGGGGTTTGCTGGGGATGAAGGATAAGTTTGACCGGGATTAATGGATTTTCATGATGCCTCTCGAGTTAAAAAATCAGAGAATTCTTTAATCAAGTAAACGGCAACGCCTTCTTGAACTCCTTTAAAGAACAAACACTATGTGAAAAATCATGGTTCAGACAAAATTGCTTGCGATATTGGGATGACAATTTTTATCGAAATTTCAATAACTTTACTTACTAAATGCATCCACATCCTATGAAAAAATACATACTGCTCTTTAGCTTTTCATTTATAATTTTTGCTGCCGGTGCACAAACAAAGCCTGATAGCGTTACCTTCTTCCTGCACAAGTTTGAGCAGCATATCGGTAAAGAGGTTTATCGCGTTAGCAAAACAGGCAAAGAAATTACTTATACCTCTGATTTTAAATTTGTTGACCGGGGCTCGCCAGTACCATTAAAGGCCGAGCTTAAATTAACACCTGCTTTTGAACCCCTGAGCTTAAAAATAAAAGGCAATACCGCCCGCTCAGCAACCATTAATGATACAATAACTATATCCGGAAACCAGGCGCAT
>JAQBOS010000529.1 GCA_028287925.1 Mucilaginibacter sp.
CGCGGCGGTACATTGGGTCGCCGGTTATGTCTTCATCATCTAAAAATATCCTGCCTTCATTAGGTTTTATCAAGCCTACGATCATGTAAAACGATGTGGTTTTACCCGCGCCATTAGGCCCCAGCAACCCCACAATTTCACCCTGCGAAACGTTAAAGCTCACATCGTTTACAACCGTACGCTGCTTGTATTTTTTTAATATATTTTCTGCTCTTAGGTTCACTGATTACACTGATTTATTTTATGATTTCACCGTTTTTGAACCATGATTTACTTGATTAAAGGATTACATGATCTTTTCAGGCGGATTATTTAAACTCTATTTTTCTCCACTATGGACTATTGACCATGGTCCATGGACTTTCTTGCTATAAACTTCCCCCAAACCTTATCCCCTTCACATTTAACTGGATCGTTCTTCGCTCCTTCCAAACGTTTTCTTCAATGGTATAGCACATCTCAAATGGCATATCTTTTAACAGTTGGGGCAAATATTCACCGTGATTAAATGCAATACAATCAAAAATAGCTGAATCGTCCTGCATTACCGTCATTTTTACATGATTGCTGCCCACTAAACCTGCATAACCGCTAACATACACATTTTTACTTATGAATACCGGCGCCATATTCTCCGGCCCGAAGGGCGCAAACTGGTTCAGGATCCTGAAAAACTTTGGTTCTACCTGGCTTAAACGTAATTCTGCGTCAATCTGTATCTGCTGGATCAATTGTTCAGGTTTTATAGTGGCGCTTACCACTTCCTCAAACCTGGCTGCAAAGGCTTCCACATTCTCAGGGAGCATGGTTAGTCCGGCGGCATATTTATGGCCGCCAAACTGGATCAGCAGGTCACTGCAGCCGCAAAGGGCCTCGTACAGGTCATATCCCAAAACAGAGCGTGCCGAGCCTGCTACATGTCCGTTTGAGCGGGTAAGCACAATGGTTGGGCGGTAATATTTTTCTGTAAGGCGCGATGCCACAATGCCAATAACGCCCTTGTGCCAGTTTTCATTAAACAAAACAGTCGATTTTTTGCCGATGAGCACCTCATCCCTGTCAATCATCCCCAATGCTTCATCGGTTATTGATAAATCATGCCCTTTGCGTTCCGTATTTCTTACATTAATAAGCTCGCTTTTTTCTTTGGCAATGTCTTCTTCACTTGCAATCAACAGCTCAACCGCATGTTTGGCATCATCGATCCGTCCGGCGGCATTTATTCGCGGGCCGAGTAAAAACACCACATCAGATATGGTGTAGTAGTTTCCCCTGCCGGCAACCTCCATCAGGGTTTTAACGCCCATACAAGGGTTAATGTTTATTTTTTGCAGACCCAGGTGAGCCAGCACCCGGTTTTCGCCGGTTATATGAACAATATCACAGGCAATGCTAATGGCTACAAGGTCAAGGTAGCACTCAACCTCGCTAAACGGGATGTCGTTTTTTTCGGCATAAGCCTGGATCAGCTTAAACCCTATGCCACAGCCGGATAGTTCTTTATATGGATAATTGCAATGCGGTTGTTTTGGATCGAGGATGGCAGCGGCCGCAGGCAATTCATCGCCCGGCAGGTGATGATCGCAAATAATAAAATCGACACCCTTTATATTGGCATATGCAATTTTATCTACCGATTTAATACCGCAATCAAGCGCTATGATCAGCTTAAAATCATGTTCGGCGGCATAATCAATACCGTTAATAGAGATGCCGTATCCTTCCAGGTATCTATCCGGAATATAGTATTCCAGCTTATCATAATATTTTCTGAAAAAACTATATACTAAAGATACGGCGGTGGTACCGTCAACATCATAATCGCCATAGATCAAGATCTTTTCACCCGCAGCTATTGCGGCTTCAATCCGCAGCACTGCCAGCTCCATATCTGCCATTAGGAAGGGGTCGTGCAGGTGCCGGTTATCGGGTCTGAAAAACAGGCGGGCTTCATCGTAGCTTTTAATTCCCCTGTGTATCAGCAAGGTACTTAAAACGGGATCAATACTTAATGCGGCAGCCAAATTCTTTACTTCCTGTTCGTCAGCATTATCGCGTACTGCCCACCGTTTATTCATATCTTTGTAGCTTAAAAAAAGGTAAAGATAGGGATTAGTGACCAGAGGTTAGCGGTTAGAGATCAGGAAAATTCTTAATAAAAATAACAAACAGCGAATTTTGAACCAGGACAATTTTAACATGCCGGATATTTCAACAATAAATGATCAAATGGTAGAAATACCGGGCGGAAAAATTGAGTTGAGAGATGACAGAATAAAACATAAATGGAGTGTTGAAATAGAACCTTTTTTGCTTGCCAGTTTTCCCGTTACACAGGAATTATATTTCGGGATCACAAAAGAATCTCCCGCTTCCTTTAAAGGTGATAAAAAGCCGGTAGAAACTGTATCCTGGAAAAACGCGGTGATGTTTTGTAATTTATTCTCGGGAAAAGCGGGGTTACAACCTTGTTATTATTTGAGTGCTAATAGTACAGAAATAACATTTGACCCAAAAGCCAACGGTTACCGGCTCCCCACTGAAGCAGAATGGGAATATGCCTGTAAAGCCGGCACAACAGGCACCAGGTACGGAGAGATTGATACCATTGCCTGGTATAAGGACAATTCGGAAAGAACGACACATGATGTAGCACTGAAAGCGCCAAATTCATGGGGTCTGTATGATATGTTAGGTAATGTTTGGGAATGGTGTTCGGATATTTATGATGAAACTGTTTATGGTTCCTATCGTATATTCCGGGGCGGCGGCTGGTGTGATGAGGCAAGAGGTTGCCTGGCTACTAACCGCAGACGCAGCCATCCCTCATCGTTCAAAATTGATGACCTTGGGTTTCGGATAGCAAGAAATTTGAGGGGTAAATAAAAAAGCAATCGTTCAAATGTGGATGTATGAACAGGCGTGCAGGTGGGTTTAAAAAAATGGTGTTTGAATTTATTCTTTACACGCAGGGCGTTGCCCTGCGCTGGCATATTAGACCCAGGGAATTTTGAAGTTCTATGACAATCTCAAAGCCCTAAAAGGGCGTAATACATCAGCGCAGGTCGCAGGCCTGCGCGAAACAGGAAAAATATCGAACACCGAATTTTGAATGATGAACGCTGAAATAGAAAGAAATTTTGAATAATTAGACAAGCAACTTCACTTCATTATTCGATATTCATTATTGGATATTCGATATTCAAATTATAAATAACACAAAATGAAAATATTCACCTTAGCCGAAGGCTCTTACTCTGTTGATGCAACCAAAAAGTTTATTCCTTTTAATCCCGAAACGGATAGCCCGAAGGACAGGCCGGCGTCTTTATTTATCCACGTGAACCCTTTTTTGGTGCAAACTGATACCGATCTTATTCTTTTAGATACAGGCCTCGGCTATAAAGATACCCGTGATGAGCTTTTTATTCATCAGCAGATCCGTAATGCCGGTTTTGATCCTGATGAGGTAAGCCTGGTAATTATGTCGCATCTGCATTATGATCACTCTGGCGGGCTGGTAGTTGAGCGGGACGGCAAACTGCTACCCAGCTTTCCGAAAGCGCAGCATGTTATTCAGAAAAACGAATGGGAAACCGGGCTGTCTGGCGCTTCATCGTCGTATCATAAAGAAATTTTTGAGGCATTGCAAGGCAATATTAAGTTAACCCTTGTTGAGGGCAGCGGAACGTTTAAACCAGGAATCAGGTATGAGCTATCAGGCGGGCACGCCCCCTACCATATGGTAATATGGATTGAAAGTGAAGGTGACAAATGCTTTTATGGAGGCGATGAACTACCCGAGCCCGAGCAATTGATCCGAAAATTTATAGCGAAATATGATTATGATGGTCGTAAAGCGATGCAGCTTAGAGAAGAATATGGCAAAATAGCGGCAGCAGAAGGCTGGACCTGTTTATTTTACCATGCAAAATCATTATGCGTGGGTAAGGTAATTTATAACGAAGATCATTTTAAGGTTATCCCTGCTTAAGCCGTATCTTCAACTTTAAAAAGTTCAACTATTTTTTCAACGTTCAGTGGTTTCGAAATAAAATCTTTTACAAGGGGGTATGAGCGCGCCTTATTAATATCATTACTAAATACAGATGATGAAATGATATAAATTTTGCATTTGCCTGCCGGATCAATATTTAAGCGTTTAAACTCATCTAAGAATTCCCAGCCATTCATAATAGGCATATTTATATCCAGCAAAATATAATCAGGTAATTTTTCCGGATTTGCTTTCTGGATCTCAACCAGCTGATCAATAGCATATTTCCCGTTAAGGCAGGCCATGATCTCGGTATTCATAAGCGCTTTCTTTATTAGCTTAATGGAGATGAAATTGTTTATTTCGTCATCATCAACAAGTAAAATACTAACGGATCTGCTATTAAACTCCATATGGATAAATTATGATATGCTTTATACGCAACAAAAATTTAAAAGGTTATATTCCTTTTAAGAAAAATTAAATAGATTTATAAGTTAATAGTTTAACGATAGATATTGTAATCGATTGCTCAATCCGGTAGATTATTGGGTAATATTGATTAAAATTAATATTTTAGGCTGAACATTCCAAAAGCTTATAATGAAAAAATTTTACCTGCTTGTTATATTATCAATTAATTTATTAACAATTGCAAAAGCGCAAAAGCCCGGCGACTTTGAGTCGAAGACAAAAGGGTTAACCAAATACACCGGTTATTTTAATTTTTACTGGGATGAAAATACCGGTCGCGTCTTACTGGAAATAGATAAGCTTAATACCGAATTTTTGTATGTTAATTCCCTGCCCGCCGGCGTAGGGTCAAACGATTTGGGTTTGGATCGCGGACAAATTGGCGAGAGCCGGATAGTTAAATTCATTAAAAGCGGGCCAAAGGTCCTGCTGATCCAGCCTAACTATGCTTACAGGGCCGTTAGCAATAATGCCGATGAAAGAAAATCTGTTGAAGAAGCATTTGCGCAATCAGTTATATGGGGGTTTAAAGCCGAAGCACAGGATGGAGACAAAGTATTGATAGATTTTACACCCTTTTTGCTGCGCGATAGTCACCACCTTGCCGACCGCTTAAGCGGCAGCGACCAGGGAAATTTTAATTTAGATGAATCCCGCTCGGCCATTTATCTGCAAAACACAAAAAGCTTCCCCTATAACTCTGAATTTGAGGCTACCATAACAATTGACGGAAAAGGTAAGGGCAGCGAAATAAGCTCCGTGACACCCGATCCTAATTCGGTTACCGTACGGATGCATCACTCGTTCATTAAACTGCCTGATGACAATTATAAAGTGCGCAAATTTGATCCCCGTGCTGGTTTTTATGACATGAGTTATATGGACTATGCCACGCCGATAGACCAGCCGATTGTTAAACACTTACTTACCCGCCATCGCCTGCAAAAAAAGGACCCAGCGGCAGCAATGAGCGAAGCCGTAAAACCTATTGTTTATTATGTAGACCGTGGTGCGCCTGAACCTGTGCGCACTGCATTAATGGAAGGTGCAGCATGGTGGAACCAGGCCTTTGAAGCGGCCGGGTATAAAAATGCCTTCCAGGTAAAATTATTACCTGAGGATGCCGACCCTATGGACATCCGTTATAATATCATTCAGTGGATCCACCGGTCAACCCGGGGCTGGTCATACGGTGCATCTATTGATGATCCGCGCACCGGTGAGATCATTAAAGGGCAGGTATCTTTAGGATCATTGCGCGACAGGCAGGACTTTTTAATTGCCGAAGGCCTGTTACAGCCTTACGAAGATGGCAAACCCGCCAGCGATAAAATGTTAAAGATGGCCATTGCACGCCTGCACCAGCTCGCGGCGCACGAGGTTGGCCATACGCTTGGTCTGCAGCATAATTTTGCAGCCAGTACAAATAACAGGGCATCAGTAATGGATTATCCGCCGCCTGCTTTTACCTTAAACGCAGATGGCACAATTGATCTGTCAAATGCCTACACTACTGAAATTGGCACATGGGATAAGCGCGCTATACTTTATGGCTACCAGGATTTCCCTGCCGGCACCAATGAAGATGATGCCCTAAAAGGGATCTTAACAGAAACATTAAAACAGGGTCAGCTATTTATTACTGATGAAGATGCCCGGCCCGAAGGGAGTGCCCATCCCCTTGCCCACCTATGGGACAATGGCAAAAATGCAGCCGATGAACTCAACAGGCTGATGGGCATCCGCAAACATTTGCTGGATAACTTTTCGGAAAAAGCTATCAGGCAGGACGCACCCATGGCAACTATTGAAGAGGCATTAGTACCCATTTACCTGCTGCATCGTTACCAGGTGGAAGCAGCCTCAAAAATGCTTGGCGGCTTGTATTATACTTATGCCATTAAAAACGATGGCCAACCAACAACCCGCTTTATTCCGGCTGCTGAACAATGGAAAGCTTTTAATGCGCTAATGTTAACTATAAGCCCAAATGCACTGGCGCTACCTGAAAAACTGATAGAAAAAATTCCGCCAAGGCCTGATGGTTATCCAAGAACAAGGGAGCTGTTTAAATCGCGAACCGGGCTTACGTTCGATCCGATGGCTGCTGCTGAATCTGCCTCCGCTACTACTTTATCATTTATGCTGCAGCCCGAGCGTGCAGCAAGGCTGGTTGAATATAACTCACGCGATGTTACCCAGCCCGGATTGATAGCTGTAGTTGATAAGTTAATTGTTTTAACATGGAAAACCCCGCAACAGGGCGGCTATAAAGGCGAACTGCAACGCCTGGTAAACAATTTAACGTTAAGGCAGTTATTAACCCTGGCGGCTAATGAGAAAGCACCTGAAAGTGTGAGAGGGATTGCCCTGATGGAAATAGATGAATTGAGAAAATGGATGATCATCAGCGTTAGCTCAGCCAGTGGCAATACGAAGGCAAACCTTATCTTCGGCCTTTCGCAGATCAGCGCGTTTGAAAAAGACCCGGCACGGTTTAAACCGGCCGCAGCGGTTGCAATGCCTGATGGAAGCCCGATTGGAGAAGGGGAATGAATGTGCGGATTTCGGATGTGCGGATTTCGGATTTTAAATTAAACTGTTCATTTTGTCACTCTGAGCATGAGCGAAGAACTATCTCTTGAGCTTCAGCGAAAAATCTTCTAAGCGGGACATAAACGCAGGACAAGTATGGCGCAGACCTGTCAACTATAGAGGATTCTTCACTACGTTCAAAATGACAAAGAATTATTATAAACAATCTATGTCAAAACCAATAATAACCGGCCTGATGGCCTATGGAATGTCTGGTCGTATCTTTCACGCACCGTTTTTAACTACCAATCCCGGGTTTAAGTTTAAGGCCGTGGTTGAGCGGAGCGAGAAAAAAGCTGCCGCACGCTATCCGGATGTTATCAGCTATAATTCTATTGATGAATTGCTGGCCGACGATGAAATTGATCTGGTGGTTATCAATACGCCCAACAATACCCATTTTGATTTCACACTTAAAGCCCTTAACGCCGGCAAGCATGTATTGCTGGAAAAACCTGCAGCGGCAACAAGCGCGGAAGTGAAGATCATGTTCGACCTTGCACATAAACAAAACCTGTATTTAATGCTTTACCAAAACCGCCGGTATGATAGCGGCTTTATGCTGGTAAAAGATGTAATTGAGAGCGGCAGATTGGGTGAGCTGATAGAAGTTCACATGCGTTTTGACAGGTATAAGGCTGCGCTTGGCACCAAATTATTTAAAGAGAAAAAAGAAAATGCTGCCAATGGTTTGGTTTATGATCTCGGGCCACACCTAATCGACAATATAATAGCTCTTTTTGGCAAGCCATTAAAGTTTAATAAAACCACCGGCATTTATCGCGAAGGATCGGAAGTGTCCGATTATTTTAATTATCACCTTATTTACCCAAATCAGTTAAATGTTTATTTAACATCCTGCCTGCTTATTGCTGAAGCTTTGCCCGGTTTTGTAGTACACGGCACGCTGGGCAGTTTTGTGAAGGACAGGAACGATGTGCAGGAAGCCCAGCTGGATGCGGGCATGCTGCCAACAGACGCTGGTTTTGGCATTGAACCCGAAGGTAGTAACGGCAAACTGGTAATTATGGAGTTGGATAACAAAAAGAATATAGAATATCTATCTCCGCCAAAAGGAAATTATAACGGTTTATTTGATGCCGTTTATCATACAATCCGCAATAATGCGTTATTCCCCGTAACGGAAGAACACGTTGCCTGGCAATTAGAATTGCTTGAAAAGTAAAAATATCGTATATATGTCCCCTGGTAATTTGCAATTAAACACAATGAAGAAATTAGTATTTTTTTTATGCCTCATAGCAGCAGTTAGCTGTAGCAGCGCACAAACCTTTACCCCGCCGCCCGTTATCCCGCCTTATAAGATCTTAACAACCGACAGCGTTAATATTACCCCGGCCAACCTTAAGAAGGATAAAGCCACTATGATCATTTATTTCGCGCCTGATTGCAGCCACTGCCAGCACTTAATGTATGAATTAAAGCCGCACATGAAAGAGCTTAAAAACGTACAGGTAATAATGATAACCTTTGTGCAGCAAATTAAAGCTATCCAGGTTTTTGCCCGCGATTTTGATCTGAAGAAATATCCTAACTGGACGGTTGGCACCGAAGGATATACCTTAAAAGTGCAGCAATATTATCATGTAGCTACTACCCCATATATTGCCATATACGATAAAATTGGCAAGCCGGTTAAGTACATTGATAAAGACCCTAAAGTGGAAGATATTTTAGCTGTAACTAAAAAGCTGTAGAGGTATATCGTCTATATCGCTCGCATATTTACTCATCGCCATGCATGTTCCTTTTTCTCCGTAACCAAAAAATTACCAATAAATATCAACAAAGTTACAAGCATTATTGCCGTACAAAATGTAAAAAGGTGATTTTTGCGGCATGAATCCGAAATTAATAAAAACAATCTTTTTTTCGCTTTGCATATTTTCTTTTATCACCGTTAATGCCCAGCAGGCCCCGGCTGGTGGTACTATATCAGGCAAATTGGTAGATGCGGCAAATAACCAGCCGCTTGAGCTTGCTACCGTATCGCTTGTACGCAAATCAGATAATCACGCAGTAAAAAACATGCAGACCGATCTGCAGGGCAATTTTTCCCTTACCGGAATTGACGATGGCCGCTACTTGCTACGCGCAACCTATGTAAGCTATTTAACTTTCGTCAGAGACAGCATCAACATAACACCAAATAAACGCACCATTGACCTCGGCAATATAAAGCTGCGCCAGGGTAAGGGCTTACTTAAGGAAGTGGTGGTAACCGCACAAAAAAGTCAGATCCAGCTTGGTATTGATAAAAAGTCCTTTAATGTGGAGCAAAGCCTGGTTAGCCAGGGCGGCTCGGCTACTGATCTGCTGGCCAATGTACCATCGGTACAGGTTGACGTGGACGGTAACCTTAGCCTGCGCGGATCAACCAGCGTGCGCGTTTTAATAAACGGCAAGCCGTCTGCCTTAACCGGTGGTAATATTGCCGATATCCTGCAATCCATCCCTGCCAGCTCGATCGAAACTATCGAGGTAATTACCAACCCATCGTCAAAATACGATGCGGAGGGACAATCCGGCATTATCAATATCGTGCTAAAAAAGAACGTGCAAAAGGGCTTTACCGGCTCGGCATCGGCATCGGTAGGTACCCAAAACACGTATAACGGCAACTTTAACATTGCTTACCAAAACAGCAAGGTGAACGTTTATGCCAATTACAGCTACCGCAAAGGCACAAGAATTGGTGATGGCTTTTCAGATAAAACCACCATTGCTGATACCATCAATCAAACACAGAATCAAACCCAAAATCAGAGTTTTACCTTTACCGGGCAAAACATCCGTGGCGGCATCGATATCAATTTAGACCCTAAAACTACCCTGGGCTTCTCAACCAATGTCAACATCCGCGACCGCGACCGTTATCAGAATGGCGCTACGCTGATCACCCAAAACGGCACGCTGCTGCAGCGCATCAACCAAAACAATAGCTCAACCGGCAGCGGCACCAATTTGGATTTCAATGTAGATTTCGACCATAAATATAAAAAGAAGGGCGAGGAGCTAACCGCGAACATCAATTATGGAACAGATAAGAACAACAATTTCGACAACCTGTTTAGCGAGTATTACGATTACAGCGCACCCTCATATCTCCGCACCCAACAGAATAATACTACCATTGGCACCGGGAAAAACTGGAATATCCAGGCAGATTACACCCTGCCGTTAGCCAATGGCAAACTGGAAGCAGGTGTACGCAGCAACATCAACAATAGCGATGGCAACTATGTGGTTGATACCCTGAACAACACCAGCGGCGGTTTTGATTATAACCCCTTCCTGAGCAACCGCTTTATTTATAAGGAAAACATAAATGCGGCTTACACCAATTACCAGCACCAGTTTGGCAATTTTGGTTTACAGGTTGGCTTGCGTTTGGAAGATTCGCACATCCGCACATCGCTGATCGATAGCGTTACCGTGCCGCATAAGCAGGACTATTTCCGCATTTACCCAAGCGTGTTTTTAACCGATAAACTATCGGAAAATCAGACACTACAGTTGAGCTACAGCCGCCGTGTATCACGCCCGCGCGACAGGCAGCTCTCCCCTTTTATTGACCAAAGCGATAAGCTAAACTACCAGCAGGGTAACCCAGACCTGCGTCCCGAGGATACACACTCGTTCGAGCTGAGCTACATTAACTATTGGAAAAGCCTTACGCTAACCTCATCGCTGTATTACAGGCTCACAAACGGTGCTATCCAGCGCATAACTACGCCGCTTACCCCTACCAATATTGATACTACGCTAACAACTTTCGAGAACATAAAAAGCGCCTCAAACGCCGGATATGAGTTGATTGCCAAGGTTAGCCCCAGCGCTGCTATTGACGTTACCGCCAACCTGAACGTGTACTACCGCCATATTGACGGTGACCCTGCCCTTGGCTTAGCCACTACATCAGGCTATGCCTGGAACGGCAACTTAACCGCCAACCTGAGACCCTTCAAAAAGCTGGGCTTTCAGGTCAGGGGCGACTACCAGGGGCCGCAGGTGATCCCGCAGGGTAAAATGAAGGCTATGTACGGGGTTGATGGTGGTGTAAAATACGACCTCACCAAAACCCTGAGCCTTAGCGGCAACGTGCGCGACATTTTCAATACCCGCAAATTCCGCTCGGATATCGACATCAATACACCATTCTTTGCCTCAAACCAGGTTTCTGAAAGGCGGTTCTCCACCCGCATGGCCATTTTTACCCTGTCATACCGCTTTGGTAACAACGGCATTCCGCAAAAACGCAAGGAGAAAAAGGACAACCAACAGCAGCAAGACCAGGACAACACCCCCGACGATAACAGCGGACAGCCAGCCCCCGGCACCGCACAGCCCGCTGTGAAGTCGAAAGGATAAGCTGATACAGTATTTATACCCCCTGTACAAAAAGATCCGCCCCGGCGGGTCTTTTTTTGTTTAATACACCATCAGGCCACACCTCAAAAAGCGTGTTCCACAGGCACAATGTGCTAACAACGGGAACAAATGGAACAAAAAAACCGGTTTGAAACAGCATGGAACAAGTGGAACAAACGGAACAAGTTGGCAGTGGGGAATCAGGGACAGTGGAGAGTAGCAGTGCGCAGTCTCTCCCATGTCATTGCGAGGAACGAAGCAATCGCGAATCATCCATTTACGCTATGCTTGTTCTATATCGTTCCAGCCGTTCTGTAAAGTTCGCGGTTGCCTCGCTGCGCTCGCAATGACATATTTTAGATTTAATAACCTGAATATCAGCGCAATATCCACACCCTCATCACCACCATCCACCAATGAACTAATGAACTATTAAACCAATGAACCCTATACTGACAAAACACTGTCAGCACTTTCCCCAACCCCAATCCCGATATTAGCACCATCCAATATCATTAAAAAAGAGCGAAGCTAAAGTCTCCCCTACCGGGCTACCGTGTACCCACAATTTTAATAATGTAAGCGCATCGTTTTAGAGATCAATATGGTATTTACAAAGGCATGCCCCATCGGGGCTACCTATTTGTAGAAACAAAAACGAGGTATCTCTTGCCTCATAGAGGCTACCCTTAGTCCGCGTTTACTTGTGCTGATTAATTTTATAGCG
>JAQBOS010000142.1 GCA_028287925.1 Mucilaginibacter sp.
GCCACCGCGCGTGGTATTGGCCGTGCCAAAGAAGTAGGTGTTCGCAAAACACTTGGATCTAACAAAGGGCAGTTAATTTCGCAATTTATGATGGAGGCCATGCTGCTTAACGGCCTGGCTATTGTGCTGGCTATAGCTTTGATCATTGTTTTTTTACCGATTTTTTCGTCCATATCCGGCCAGTATATCAGCCTTACCTTGCTGGTTAAACCCGCATTTTGGGCTGGGGTAATCGGGCTGTTTTTACTGGGCTCGTTCTTTTCGGGCTTTTACCCGGCCATGGTATTATCAAACTTTAAACCTGTTGAGGTGATGAAGGGCAAGCTTTCTGCCTCGCCCCGCGGCATCTTGTTGCGTAAGGTAATGGTGGTGTTCCAGTTTGCGGCATCCATATTTTTATTGATTGGCTCGCTTACGGTGTTTAAGCAGATCCAGTTTATGGAGAGACAAAGCCTTGGGATTAACATTAACCAAACGCTGGTTATAAAACCGCCTTTGGGTAAGGTTGATTCGTTTTACCGCAGTATGAGCGCTTTTAAAAACGAGAGCCTCCGCAACTCAACAATTAAGAGCATAACTGTATCAACATCCATACCCGGTGAACCGGTACAATGGAACGCCGGCGGTATTAAGCTGGTAGGCACTCCCGAAAGCGAGGGTAAGCAATACCGTATAATAGGCGGCGATTTTGACTACCTCAGTGCATACGGCGCAAAACTTATAGGTGGCAGGTCATTTTCAAAAGAGTTTAGTACAACCGACCCGCATACTGTAGTGCTTAATATAAAGGCGGCGGCGCAAATGGGTTTTGATAAACCGCTGCAGTCCATTGGTAAGCGGATTGATTTTTGGGGCGAGGTTTACACTATTATTGGCGTTGTTGATAATTATCACCAGCAATCGTTGCATGATGCTTACGATGCGCTTATTTTCCGTTGTATCCCCGATGTGAGGGGACAGGTGTCGGTAAAAATAAGCACCGCCAACCTGCCGCTAACAATAGCCGCTTTAAAAGCCAACTGGAAACAATTTTTCCCCGGCGATCAATTTGACTACTTCTTCCTCGATCAGCATTTTAACGAGCAATACCATGCCGACAGGCAGTTCGGGCAGGTGTTTGCCGCATTTACCGGGATAGGAATTTTTGTAGCCTGCCTGGGTTTATTCGGCCTGGTATCATATACTATTGTGCAGCGTACCAAAGAGATTGGGATCCGTAAAGTGCTTGGCTCGTCGGTAAACGGGATCTTGCAGTTGCTGTATAAAGATTTTGCCAAGCTGGTTTTAGTGGCATTCGTAGTGTCAGCACCGCTTGGCTGGTACGCCTGTCACAGATGGCTGCAAACCTATGCGTTCAGGATAGATATCAGCTGGACCCTTTTTGCAATCCCTTTTATTATTGTATTGGTGGTTGCTTTTGCAACAGTATCATACCTCAGCTTTAAGGCAGCTTTAATGAACCCGGTGAAAAGTTTAAAAACGGAGTAGTTTGGAGATTAGAGACCGGAGACTAGAGATTAGTTTTAATCCGAAAGATAAAAAATAAGTTTTCGCCGGTTCCTTGCAGGGGAGCCTGCGTTTTTGTTTTAGTTGAAAAAAGCTTGTAACTTTTTATTTCTCCGGAAGTATTTAAGGCATGTTGTTTTCCATAATTCACTAATGACAACTGACTAATGACCATCTACTCATCATTCACTAATGACTATTGACAACTGACTAATGACCAAACAACATGCTAAAAAACTACATCAAAACTGCCTGGCGTAATTTGTTAAAGAACAAATTTTACTCCGTTATAAACATTGCCGGTTTAACTGCTGGCTTAGCTATCGGGATCCTCATATTATTATGGGTTCAGGACGAGTTAAGCTTTGATAGTTTTCATAAACAAACTTCTAATATTTACAGGCTTGAACTTTTTGGCGGTACAGGCGCCAGCAAGCAAATCTGGAGCGTTGGCGTTGCCCCTATAGGGCCGTTGGTAAAGCAACAGCTCCCTGAAGTGAAGGATGCGGTACGCCTTACAGGCAATTATATTTTTTCCCTTTATAAATTCAAGGATAAGGTTTTTGGCGATGAAAATGTAACTTTTGCCGACCCTTCGCTTTTCTCGGTTTTTGATTTTCCGGTTATTGGGGGCGATGCATCAAAGCCATTTACAAATGATAATTCGGTTGTAATTACCAAAAAAACTGCTGAGAAATTTTTTGGAAGCGAGAATCCAATCGGCAAGGTTATTGTTGCCGATGAAAAAGAGAACTTTACCGTAAGCGCAGTAATTAACGATTTTCCTAAAAACTCCAGGTTTAACTTTGACATGATAATGCCGATGAGCTATCATGTAAAAAGCATGCTGGCGCAGAAAAACGATGTTAATACCAATTTTTCAAACTTCAGTTATGAAACCTATTTGCTGCTTAAGCCGGGTGTTTCTTTAAACAACCTTGCAGTAAGGATCAGGCAGATCCATCTTAACCATAAGCCCGATGATACAGATGCGGAATATTTGCTGTTGCCCTTGTCAAAAATGCATTTATACAATGCCGACCTAACAGATAAAGGCATGAGCACTGTCAGGATCTTTATAGTGGTTGCTTTATTGATATTGGTTATAGCATGTATCAACTACGTAAACCTGTCAACTGCCCGTTCCATGCTGCGCTCAAAAGAGATCAGTATGCGTAAAATTGTAGGTGCTGCAAAAATCCAGCTTTTTATGCAGTTTATAGTCGAAACAGCTTTGTTGTTTTCACTGGCGGTTGTTTTGGCGTTGTTCCTTATATTGGCACTAATACCCGCTTTTAACCAATTGGCTGGTAAACAGCTGTCGCTCAATTTGTATGATTACCATGTATGGACAATTATACTTTTAGCGATTGCAGGTACTTTAGCAGCATCAAGTATTTACCCGGCGCTGTTGTTGTCGTCATTTGAGCCGTTAAAAGCACTAAAGGGAAAAATATCTGCAGGGATAGGGGATGTGATGTTTCGCAAAATTTTGGTAGTTACACAGTTCGTGTTTTCCGTGGTGCTCATAACAGGTACAATAGTTATTACCAGCCAGTTAAATTACATCCGCTCAAAAAAGCTGGGGTACGACAAAACCAATGTGTTTTCTTTCTGGATGCGCGATGCAGCAAAGCATTACGATGCAATAAAAAACGAATTATTAAAACAGCCGGGTGTATTGGCTGTAACCCGCTCAAATCAAAATATAGTCAGGTTTGGGGGGATGTCTGGTGATAATGACTGGGATGGCAAAGCACCAAACTCAACCTTTATAATACACCCTATAGTGATAGATAAGGATTTCATCTCATTCTTTAAAATGCAGTTGACAGCGGGCGCATCATTTACAGGCGCTGCAAGCGACACAGCGAATTATATTTTAAATGAAGCTGCCGTTAAAGAGAAGGGGCTCAAAAATCCTATCGGTAAACGTTTCCGGATGAATACCATTACAGGTAAAATAATAGGAGTGGTGAAGGATTTTCATTACGCATCAATGAAGGAAAAAATTGCTCCGGCACTTTTCTGGTACGCACCTCAATATTTCAGCACGGTTTATGTAAAAACCACTACCCACGATGCGAAAAATGCGCTGGCAGCAGCAGGGGCCCAGTTTAAACAATACAACGGTCAATATCCTTTTGGCTATGCATTTTTGGATGATGCGTTTAACAGCCTGTATCAATCGGAGCAACGCGAAGGTACATTGTTTAATTATTTTGCAGGGATTGCCATCATGATCTCGTGCCTGGGCTTGTTGGGCCTTGCGGCGTTCACAGCACAGGTACGTACCCGCGAAATAGGTGTACGTAAAGTATTAGGCGCCAGTGTGGGCCGCATTGTAGGTTTGCTTGCGCAGGACTTTATAAAACTGGTATTTATTGCCATAATAATTGCTACACCTATAGCCTGGTTTGCTATGCATAACTGGCTGCAGGCCTTTGCCTACCGGGTTAATTTAAGCTGGTGGGTATTTGTTGCGGCCGGTATAATAGCTATTGTTATAGCATTTGTCACCATAAGCTTTCAGTCTGTTAAGGCAGCCCTCACAAACCCTGTGAAAAGCTTGCGCAGCGAATAGATTGTTGATGGAATGCCTTATTAAAATTCTTTAAGAGAAAGGATTTTAATAAGGCAAATTCACAGGTACTTTAATTAAATTAGCGTGAATTTGATATGGGATTTGGTGGAACACTCTGATTATAAGCTACTTGTATTTATTTAGTCCTTGATAAATAGTTAAATATTTGATAGTGAGCATGTTTCACAGCGTTCCGGGTGTTCCGCGTGCGAAAATGGAACGCTTTATCGGCGTGGATCTACAAACTTGCGCTTCGCCTCATCTAAAGCTACGGCTGCATGCGGCTGGAGAGGGGTTTGGGGTGAGGTGACCGTTTGCTTATGTCGAGCTCACGTTAAATTAATGTTTCTTTCCTTCAATATTTGGCAAAAAACCAGTAATGATGCCTATTAGCGGTAGAAATGCACATACTTGAAAGACATAGAAGATACTGGTGCTGTCCGCAAGTTTACCTAACAGTGCTGAACCCAGGCCACCCATGCCAAATGCCAGTCCAAAAAACAGGCCCGACACCATGCCAACCTTTCCGGGTACAAGCTCATGCGCATATACAACGATAGCTGAAAATGCAGATGAAAGGATAATACCTATAATAACAGCTAAGGTTATGGTCCAGAAAAGGTCGGTATAGGGGAGCAGCAGCGTGAATGGCGCAACACCCAGTATAGAGAACCAGATGACATATTTACGGCCAAAACGATCGCCCATAAATCCCCCTATGAGTGTGCCTGCCGCTATTGCGGCCAAAAATATAAAGAGGTAAAATTGCGATTGTTGTATGGAAATGTGAAACTTGCCGATCAGGAAAAATGTAAAGTAATTGGTCATGCTGGCCAGGTAAAAGAACTTGGAGAAGATCAGCAATAACAATACGATCAGTGAAGTAATAACCTTTTTTCTCGATAAGTTGTTACCGACATCTGCTTTAGCTGCAATCTTGCCGGCACGTAAACTTAAATGCGTCTTATACCATTGTCCAACTTTTGATAATATAACAATCCCCAAAAGGGCCGCTGCGGTAAACCATATTATATAATGCTGCCCGTATGGTGCTACAATTAAAGCAACCAGCAGTGGACCGATGGCGCTGCCTGCGTTACCGCCTAACTGGAAAATTGATTGAGCTACTCCTTTTTTTCCGCCAGCTGCCACGTGGGCAAGTCTTGATGATTCGGGATGAAAAATAGAAGAGCCGATTCCCATCATTGCAACGGCGCCCAAAATGGCAACAAAATTAGGCGCCCGGGATAACATGAGTACACCTGCCAGTGTTATGCTCATCCCTATAGCCAATGAATAGGGCCGGGGCTTGCGGTCGGTAAAAAAGCCTACTATGGGCTGCAGCAATGATGCAGTTACCTGGAAAGTGAAGGTTATCAGGCCTATCTGCGTAAAATTCAGGGAAAAATGCTGCTTTAATAAAGGATAAACTGACGTGATGATGGATTGGATCATATCGTTCAGTAAATGACTAAAGCTGATGGCGAAAAGAATCCCGAAAACGGTTTTTTGAACTACGAGTTTTTGGTCCTGGCTGATGGTTTGTTCCATTTAGTGGTCTGTGAAAACAAATTCTTCTTTAAGTGTTTAAGGGGAATTGCAAAAATGCAAATTCTAATCTGGCAACAAATAATTATTTGTCATTTACGCGTTAGATTTTATCAATAATGAGATTTACCTGTGTAAGAGACAGGCTTTTTTGAAAAATGTTCATTTGGTTTTGTAACAGAATGATTACTTTCGAACCTTAGTTATAAACCGGTTGCAAGTACTTAAATAAGGTACTTTATGTGAATTGCCAGGTTTGTTTTACGGGATTGCATGAAGTTAATATTCTCATTAAGTACATTTATTTTTATCCTGGTATTTACTACACAGCTTTTTGCGCAGCAAAATAATCCTGTACCGCTAAAAACCATCCCGGTTAAGCATAAGGGCGTTGTTGTTGTAAAGGATACTATCGCTGCGGATAGTATAGCCGGGAATAACAATAAACAGGAGGATATTTCCGATTTTATTGCGCGGATCCGCCATCGAAAACCCAATATAACGGTTGATTCAATTACTACTAAGCCTGAAATTTCAATTGCGCCGGCTATAGGATATACTTTGTTGTCGAGGTTTGCATTGGTACTATCGGGTAATGCGGTTTTTAAAACAGGGCCGGAATCCCGTATCTCAACCATAATTGCCAGCACTTCATACACCCAAAATAAGCAGTTTACATTGCCTGTTCAAACCAGCATCTGGAGTAAGGACAATACCTATAATTTTGTAGGTGAATACCAGTATTATAAATATCCGCAAAGTACATACGGACTTGGCAGCAATTCAAATATTAAGAATGTTGATCCGATGGATTATTCTTATTTCAAGTTCTATCAAACAGCGTTAAGACATATTACCGGTGACTTATACACAGGTTTAGGATTTATTTTTGATACGCACTGGAATGTTTCTGACAAAGGAAATGCAAACGGAAACCCGTCTGATTATGAAGTGTACGGCAAAAACTCGCGGACAATAGCCTCGGGTTTAACTTTTAATATCCTGCTTGATTCGAGAGATAATGCAATTAATCCTTTAAAGGGAGGCTATGCAGCTTTGCAATACCGCGATAACTATGAATTTTTGGGGAGCAGCACTCCATGGCGTTCGCTTATCATCGACCTGCGCAAATACTTTAGGTTTCCGGAAAATTCCGACAATGTACTTGCATTGTGGAGCTATAACTGGTTAATTTTAAGCGGAAAGCCCGGTTATCTTGATCTGCCGAGTACGCAGTGGGACAGTAACTCAGCCACCGGCAGGGGATATATCCAGGGCAGGTTTCGCGGGGCACAAATGGTGTATCTTGAGGGAGAGTACAGATTTAAAATTACCAGCAATGGTTTGCTTGGCGGGGTGGTATATTTAAATGGCGAATCATTTTCAGCTGCCCCCGGCACAAGCCTGCAGCGCATTCAACCAGGCTACGGCCCCGGTTTACGTTTAAAGCTTAATAAAACATCAAACACCAACATAACCATTGATTATGGCTTTGGGCGGCAAGGCTCAAACGGGTTGTTTATTGATGTTGGGGAGGCATTTTAACCTCACCCAAAACTTACGAAGTTTTTAAAACTTCGTAAGTTTGACTCTCACTAATCTCTAACTGTTAATTCCTGTTAAAAGTTGTTAAATATCTGTTAATCAGGTTTTAGATTGATCTATTGGTAGAATGTATCAAGTACATTTGTTTACCAACAATCTAGTCTTATGATAAAAAGCTATTTAAAAATTGCCTGGCGCAACCTGATCCGTCATAAAAGTTTTTCCTTCATCAATATTGGCGGGTTGTCAATCGGTATTGCCGCTTGCCTGCTCATTTCATTGTACGTTCATTACCAGCTAAGCTTTGATGCATTTCATACCAAAAGAGACAGGGTAGTACGTGTTACCAATTTAATGCACACTCCTGAGAATGATAATGTAAACGTAGCGTTATCACCTTCGCTGCTGGCCACCACCCTTAATAACAATTATCCCGAGGTTGAAGCAGCAGTTCGATTTGAGCCCGACGCAGCCGTGATGAAAGTAAACAACCAATTGTTTAAAGAGGATAATGTTTACAAAGCTGATGCAAATATATTCAAAGTATTCACTTATAAATTTGCGGAAGGCAATGCTGACCAGGCCTTAAGCGATCCGCACAACATAGTTATTACCGAAACGATCGCTAAAAAATACTTTGGCGCCGGCAGCGCTATTGGCAAAAACATTATATGCAATGGCCAGCCTTGCCGTGTATCTGCTGTATTAGAAGATCTGCCGGAAAACTCCGACCTGAAAATTAGTGCCCTGGTGCCCGTCGATTATTCAAAAACAACTACCTGGCTGGCAGATGATTTTTCAGTTTATACTTTTGTGCTTTTTAAACAAAAACCCGATATAAAAGCCTTTGAAAAAAAACTTGCCAAAATATCAAAGCAAGAGATCCAACCCGAATTGAATAAGATTGGTGCGGTAAAATATTCTCTGACATTTAATGCAGAGCCTTTAACCGATGTGCATTTCAGCGATGGAAAAATAGGTGATACCGTTAAGGGCGATAAACAACTGGTTTACATTTTCTCCATATTATCCATAGTGATATTACTTATTGCATTGCTAAACTATATCAACCTTTCAACCGCCCGCGCTGCCGAGAGGGCAAAAGAAGTTGGGGTGCGAAAAGTGAATGGCGCTATCCAATCCAGCCTGGTTGGGCAATTTTTATTCGAGTCGTTTTTTGTAACGTTCATCGCGCTGGTTATAGCCATTGCATTAACCTTGATTATGTTGCCGTTTTTAAATGGCCTGCTGCAAATTAAGATCTCCTTCCTGAGCTCATCTTTTAGTTTCCTGGTTATATGCGGGTTGGTTTTGGCATCATCATTATTAACAGGCTTATATCCTGCGTTCGTATTATCTGCGTTTTCGCCGATTACTGCATTAAAAGGTAACTTCAAACATGCTGCAAAAGGCTTAACCCTGCGCAAAGTTATCACCATTACGCAGTTTGTAATTGCTACGGTAATGATAGCAGGGGCATTTATTATGAACAGGCAAATAAACTTTGTTCAGCACCAGTCATTGGGTTACAATCAAAACCAGGTGCTGAATATTTCTTTACCACAGGATTCTGTGGCTTTGCAGAGGGTTCCGGCCTTTAATAATGCTTTGAAACAAATGAGCCAGGTTAAAGGCACATCGGTGCAAAACGGACTTGCTATTGTAAATAGCGGACAAGCAAAATCGACTACAATGGTAAAGTCGAATGGCGTGAAAAGGGAGCTGATGTCGAATTATTTTTCTGTAGATGATAAATTTATACCTGTGCTGAACATGAACCTCGTTGCCGGAAGAAACTTTTCGGATGCAATGGCTACAGATAAAAAAGAAGGTTTTATAGTTAACGAAGCTTTTGTGAAGCAGGTGGGATGGAAGAATCCCATCGGCCAGGCCATTGAGGGGTTTGACCATAAAGGGCATGTGGTAGGGGTGGTTAAAGATTTTCACTATGCGTCTATGCACAGCCCAATTGCACCATTAGTAATGGTTTATACCGGCTTTAGACCAGCTTCTGTTTTGGTAAAGATCAGTCCTGAAAACCTCCAGCTTGTAAAAAATGCCTGGCAATCCTACTTTCCCGATTATCCATTTGCTTATGATTTTATGGATAGTGCATTCAACGTTCTGTATCAAAAAGACCTTACCAGCATTAAACTGTTTAACTATTTTACCATGCTATCCATCTTTTTGGCCTGTCTCGGGCTCTATGGCCTTGCATACCTGATAGCCACCCAACGAACTAAAGAGATAGGCATCCGCAAAGTGCTGGGCGCCGCTTTAAATCAGTTATTGGTACTGTTAGCAAAAGATTTTGTTAAGCTGATAGCTCTGGCGGCTGTATTGGCCATCCCAATAACATGGCTGGTAATGAATAAATGGCTTTCAACCTACGCCTATCACATTAATATCAATTGGTGGTTGCTGGTATCGCCGGTGTTTGTTATCCTGCTTATTTCGATTTTGGTTATTAGTTATCAAACTATAAAAGTAGCGGTAACTAACCCGGTGAAAAGTTTGAAGAGTGAGTAAAATTATCAGCAGCTTTTAATTTCAGTGTCTACTGTACCTTCTCTGTGGTTAATTTTACCGCGGAGGTCACAGAGGTATGCACAAAGTTCGCAGAGATTTGAAAGTAAGTTGAGCCTCACACCAAAGTAAACTTGAGCCTTACAGCAAACCTCACCCTTCATTTTAACTCCATCTTTGTTTTGCAATTAAAACACGGAGAAAAAATGAAAAAGGTAATATTAGTAACAGGCGCTTCAGCAGGAATAGGTAAAGATTTTGCTAAACACCTGTTACAGGATGGACATATAGTTTATGGTGCAGCCCGCAGGGTTGATAAAATGGAAGACATCCGCTTGCTGGGTGTAAAAATTTTGGAGATGGATGTAACTGACGATGCAGCCATGGTTAACGGCGTTGATGCCATTATTAAAGCAGAAGGCAGGATAGATGTGCTGATAAACAACGCAGGTTTTGGCTCATACGGCACTATTGAGGATGTACCCATTAGTGATGCAAAATACCAGCTTGATGTAAACTTGTTTGGCGCAGCGCGTTTAGCACAGCTTGTGATCCCCCACATGCGAAAAGAACATTTCGGGCGTATCATAAATATATCATCCATCGGTGGTAAATTGGCAAGCATGCTTGGCGGCTGGTACCACGCAAGTAAATTTGCGCTGGAAGGTTTAAGCGATAGCTTGCGTAATGAAGTTGAGCAATTTGGGATTGATGTGGTGGTAATTGAGCCGGGCGGTGTAAAATCTGAATGGAGCGGGATTGCTGCTGATAATTTGTATAAAGTTTCGGGTAATACCAATTACAAATCGTTAGTTGATGGTTTTGCCGTGATCATGCGAAAAACGGAAGCTAAAAATGCTGACCCTATTGTAATTGTAGACCTGGTACGCAAAGCTATTGGAGCTAAAAAACCAAAAACCCGTTATTCAGGTGGTTACATGGCAAAATTAGGACTGTTTATGAGATGGCTGTTACCCGATCGCTTATTTGATAAAATGCTGATGAGTCAATTAAAATAGTTGATTAAGTTTATACCAAATTATTATAATAAAGATCATTAAAATGGAAGACAAAAGTCACATCCAGCTTAATAATATGCTTTATTCATGCGTTGATGAGAAACGGCGCGGGAATGAGCAGTTTGTACCCGAGCATGCTTTGGGATATATTATATCCGGCGAAGCTC